>NZ_BPPH01000011.1:0-82765 GCF_021602765.1 Acinetobacter sp. KAM396 | reverse complement strand
TAAATGGGTAGAGTACAAGTTGCTGTAGAAGCATTTTTAATTCGTCTGATCACAGATACTTTATAAAGTATTTTAATACTTTTTTGAATCCGTCAATGCGTAAGTCCTATAAAATGAGAAACAGTATGATCCATACAACAGTACTGTGATGACTGATAATTTAAAGATGTCTTAGAAGGAATGGTGGGTCGTCCGCGATTCGAACGCGGGACCAACGGATTAAAAGTCCGCTGCTCTACCGACTGAGCTAACGACCCAAATGAGTAAAAATGATGATGACCATTTTTATGACGCAAGAGTGTAGTGTACTTTTACGTAATCCTTTCGGAAGATGGTGGGTCGTCCGCGATTCGAACGCGGGACCAACGGATTAAAAGTCCGCTGCTCTACCAGCTGAGCTAACGACCCATCAAGGAATATCAAATAAGTGGTGGGTCGTCCGCGATTCGAACGCGGGACCAACGGATTAAAAGTCCGCTGCTCTACCAGCTGAGCTAACGACCCTGAACCATCATTCAAACTTGGTTTGAATGTGCAGTGCAAGTCAAGCTAAATAGCTTAAAGCACCACTTCGTTTGATGGAGCGTATTGTAGCAAGATATGAAGCGAGCGCAAGTAAAAAATAAAAAAGTTGCCTATGTTTGATTATAAATGCAACAAATTTATTGTATATAATCAAAAAATAGGCAACGGTGTGGCTTAGAAGCGATATTGGTACTGTTGAATATTGTCGTAAATTTCTTGGGTCAGTTCGCAATAAGCAGATTGGTTTGGCAATAACACTAGAATTTTTTCATCACACTGTTTTAAATCAAAACCTTGAGTTTTCAGGGTGTTCTTTTGGTATTTAAATGTGCCTGTGGTTTGCATTTGCTTTTGAATGCGTAAAAAAACGGGTACTGCATAAGCAGGCATTGCTTTTTTAAACTGCACGAGCATTTGACGCAAGTCGTGTTCGTCTAACTGGCAGCCTTCGTTTAGGGTTATCGCAGCCATACCTGCACGACCATTGGTATGTGGGATTTCAACGCCATACACGACAGCTTCAGCAATTTTTTCATAGTCACTGACAATGTTTTCTACTTCTGTGGTGGATACGTTTTCACCTTTCCAGCGGAAGGTATCACCTAAACGATCTACAAACTGGGCGTGACGAAAGCCAATGTCGCGAACTAAATCACCAGTGTTATAATATGCATCACCTGGTTTAAACACATTTTGCATCATCACCGCTTTGTTTTTTTCGGAGTCAGTGTAGCCATCAAATGGAGAGCGACGGGTGATTTTTCCAATCAATAAGCCGACTTCGCCTTTTTTGACTTTAATGCAGTTGCCTTTAGCGTCTCGTACAGGCTCATTTTTTTCTTTATCAAATTGAATGATGGCATAGGGTGTCGGCGAAAAACCAACGGTATTGTCAAAGTTAAACACGTTGCTAAAACCGACATTGCCTTCGCTAGACGCATACAGCTCTAGAATTTCTTGAATGCCAAAGCGTGTTTTGAATTTGCTCCAAATATTAGGGCGCATGCCATTGCCAATCATTTTAGTGACGCGATGTCCCTGCTCTAAATCAGAAGCAGGTGCATCTATTAAATATCGGCACAATTCGCCTACATAGCCAATCGCTGAGGCATTAAATTTGTGTACATCTTGCCAAAAGCATGAAGTGGAATATTTTCTGCGGATGGCAAATGTGGCACTGCCTGCAATTACGCCGCACCAGCACACTACAATACCAGTGGCATGGTACAGCGGCAGGGTACAGTACATCACATCATCCTGCGTTAAACCTAAGACATGACCATAGGTGCCATAAGCCAGCGTCCAGCGGCTATTGGTGAAAATCACCGCTTTAGGTAAGCCTGTTGTACCTGAGGTATAGATATAAAACAACCCATCTTTGCCCTGTACTGACTGTGTGGTGGCAGGGTTAAAGCTTGGGAATGATGCTATACATTGCGCTAAATTTTGAAAACCTTCGGGAGCTATGCCAGCATCTATACGGGTATTTTGATCTGCAAACCAGTGCAGGCGGTTTTCTGCAAGCTCAAGTTCTTGGCGAATATCGGCAACGGCTTGGCGACACTCTTCCCCTACGATGACGGCAATTGGTTTAACTAAATTAATGCTGTGCGCCAAAACTTTGGCGACTTGTGCGGTATTGACCAAAGCCGCGATAACGCCAATTTTTGCCAAGCCAATGACACTGGCAATTAGTTCAGGGCGATTTTCCAACATTACCGCAATGACATCACCTTTGCGTGCGCCAATGCTTAAATAATAATGTGCAATTTGGTTAGCCCATGCGTTGAGCTGCAAATAGCTGTACTGCTGATCTTCAAACATCAAGGCACAACCATTCGGGTTACGATGCACGGCTTTTTCAAACGCGAGACCTAAGCCTGCAGGCGTATTGGGTGTGCGTAAATAGGCTTGCTTTAACCCTGTGATCAGGTGGGGTACTTTAGTCATAAACTGCGGAATTTTTGCCGCAACATCCGTTAATCCAATTAAATCGCTTTTTGTCATCTGGTTCATAAGAATCCTGTTTTTGTCATCATCCGTTGCATCTGCACAGCATCGCGTCTTATTGTTTTGTAATCCCTTAGTCCTAGTGCAATCAACCTAATTTTTAGCTTTGTCAGATGTTTTTAGAAAAGATGTTAAAAATCAAAAACACATAACTCAAAATTAGCTCGCTTAAATTTAAGTCAGCACCGCATTGGTTCTAAAGTAGCAAAAAAAATCCAGCCATTAAAATGACTGGATTTTTTTATTCCGCTGTAAAAGTGCGAATTACGACTCAGTTGGCGGAGTTACTTTTTTAGGTGGACGGCCACGTGGACGACGCGGACGCGCAGTTTTTTCTTTTTCTGCTTTGTCCTGTTCAGATTCGGCAGTTTCGACTGGGTCATCTACTGCTAATTCCGCTTGTACAGGTACGACCACTTCAGCGGTAGTTTCTTCTTGCGCTGCTGCAGTTTCAGTGACAGTTTGTGCAAGGTCGTCTTGCGCATTCAACTCTGGCTGAGTAGCTTCAGTTGTAGCCTCTGCTTCAGGGTTTACTTCTGTAGTTGCTTCGACTTCTGTGCTTAGCGCTACAGACGTTTCTACAGTAGAGTTTGCTTCTACAGATGCGTCGGTAGTTGCCACAACTTCAGTCGTTGGCTCTGCTGCAGCTGTGCTTTCCGCTTCAGCCTTTTCTACTGTCTGTGCTTGCTTGGCTTGTTCCAAGGCTTGCTCAGCAGCTTGTTTGGCTAAACGACGACGCTCACGCGGATCGTTGGCAACACGCTTATCTGACACAGGTTTTGGTGGTGTCAGATCTAACACAGGCGCAGGTTCTGCTTCTGGTGCGGCTTTCGAAACTTCCACATCACGTGTGACAGGTTTTTTCTCTGCTACAGGCGTAGCTGTTGCAAGCGTTGCCGCATATTCATCGGTGAACTTTTGCAAAGCACGATTGAACGTTGGAATTAAACCAAACTGTTCAATCAGGACTGAACAATCTTCCCCATAGACGTGGCGAATCAGGCTACCAATGCTGTATTGCGCTAAAGTTGGCACCTGTGAAGGTGTTAACTTTGGTGCAGCTGCTTGCTGTGCTTGAGCTTCACGTTGCTGACGACGACGCTGACGCGGGTCATTGCTGGCACGTCTTGCAGGTTCAGTCGGCTGTGCTTGTACTTCCGCAGGTGCAGCTGTTTTTTCTACAACAACAGGAGCAGCTTCTACCACAGCAACAGCTTGAGTTGGTTCAGCAACCGTTTCAAGCACAGTTGTTTCTACTGCTGTCACTGGTTCAGCCGCTACTGGCGCAGCATTCAATGCCACAATTTCAGTTTGAGCTTGATCGACATTCACCACCAAAGCCGTTGTATTGAACTCTGGACGCGGTGCCTCAATTAACTCCACTTTCGGCTGATTAGAAGCCACTGCCGTAGTCGTTGCTTGCTCATTCAATACGCTTGGGTCGCGGTGACGATTTGGGCGTTCTGGACGAGGTTGGTTACGACGGTCACGACGTGGCACGGCATTTTGCTGCTGCTCATTGTTATTTTGAGCTTCTTGCTGCTGCGGTGCTTGGTCATTGTTGTGCTGACGACGAGAGTTGCGTTTGTTTTCACGCGCTTCCTGACGTTGCTCCTGACGCGACATTTGAACCACTTCTTCATGCACTTGATGTTGTTGATTGTCATGCTGAGTTTGTGGCTCACGTTGCTCTTTGTGCTTGTTATTGTTGTTGCTGTGACGCGGCTTTTTGTTATTGTGACGCGGAGCTGGTTTGTCTTCACGTTCAGCAGATTTGTCTGCAGAATCACGTTCAGTTTTTTGTGCCACTGTCGATGGTGAAAGGTACACATTTTGACTGCTTGCAGCAGGGGCAGCAGATGCAGTTGTAATTTGACCAAACTGACCGCGACTCACGGCACCGCTATTCACCATTTGCTCAATGGCTGCTGCCGCATTGTTGGCACTACGTGCTTGATCAATAGTGCTAGCTTGCTTTTGAACAAACAGATTTTCTAACCATGCACATGGGCTTGCAGCAGTTGTTGCTGCCGCAGGTGCAGATTGCTGCTGTGCAGATGCTTTATTTTGCTGTGCTGCTTGTGGTTTTCTTGCAGCGGTTTTTTCTGCTGCAGGTGCAGTAGCGTGGCTGTGCGATTGATCGGTTTCTTCTAAATGCCACTCAGAAGACTCATAGCCCAGTTCTTTTTCGCTTGAACGGGTTGCTTCAGTACGTTCATAGCTGGTTGGTGCAAAACCTTCAGGGTTATACGAAATTTCGTAGTGAGGTGTTTCCAAGTGTGGATGTGGAAGTACAGTTACGCGTGTATTTGAAGTTTGTTCCAGATATACCAGACTGTGACGTTTTTCATTCAGCATGAATGCTGCAATTTCTACTGGTACTTCGACTTGAACTTCACCATGACGTTCACGTAAGGCAATCTCTTCTACTTTTCGCATAATAGAAAGTGAAAGAGAGCGTAGGTCACGCACCATGCCTGTGCCATGACAGCGTGGGCAAACGTAGCCAGTCGCTTCTTCAAGTGATGGACGTAAGCGCTGACGGCTCATTTCCATTAAACCAAAACGGGATAATTGACCAAATTGAATACGTGCGCGGTCACTTTGTGTCGCTTCACGAAGTTTGGCTTCAACCATACGTTGGTTGCGATCTTTGGACATGTCGATAAAGTCGATGACAACTAAGCCACCGATGTCGCGTAAACGCAATTGACGTGCAATTTCTTCGGCAGCTTCAAGGTTGGTATTGAGCGCAGTATCTTCAACATCATGTCCACGTGTAGATTTCGCAGAGTTAATATCAATAGATACTAAAGCTTCTGTTTGGTCAATCACAATTGAACCGCCAGAAGGCAATTTCACTTCACGCTCATAAGCGGTTTGAATTTGGCTTTCAATACCAAAATGCGCAAATAACGGCTCATTTAAAGTGTAAGTTTTTAACTTGTCGATTTGACGTGGCATCACGGCTTTAACAAAGTTATAGGCTTCGTTATAAGCTTGTTCTGAGTCAATTAAAATTTCGGCAACATCATCACGTAAGTAATCACGAATCGCACGGGTGACTACACCTGCTTCTTGGTGTACCAACATTGGAGATGGACCTGAGTTTGCGGTATTTTGAATTTGCGCCCAAAGGTCAAGCAAGTGTTGTAAATCAAGCTGTAATTCTTCTTGTGAACGACCAATGCCCGCAGTACGTACAATCACGCTCATGCCGCGTGGCACGTTTAAAGAAGCCAGCATTTCTTTGAGTTCTTCACGTACAGAACCTGAAATTTGACGGCTGATACCACCACCTTTCGGGTTATTTGGCATAAGCACCAAATAACGACCTGCCAATGAAATGAAGGTAGAGAGTGCAGCACCTTTGTTGCCACGTTCTTCTTTTTCTACCTGTACTAAAAGCTCAGTGCCTTCAGTAATCAGTTCACGAATATTGGAAGTTTGGCGAGGGTCGGCTTTGAAATAAGAGTTTGCGATTTCACGCATAGACAGGAAGCCTTGGCGACCTGCGCCGTATTCAACAAATACAGCTTCTAAAGATGGTTCTACACGAGTCACATGACCTTTGTAGATATTCGATTTTTTTTGTTCACGGGTACGATTTTCTAAATCAAAATCGTAAAGACGCTGACCAGTGACAAGTGCAACGCGAATTTCTTCTGCATGTGTTGCATTAATCAACATACGTTTCATGGGTGTAACACCTAATAGTGATACACAGCAAAAAATCGCTAGACACGTAGCGAACATCAAGCATCACGGATCAACTGCTCAGATCTCAAAAAACAATTGTGGTCTGAGCTTTTTTTACCGGCCTTTTTGTGTGGGGCTGCGGTGTATGATTCACGTATTGATGATGGCAATACGGCTTTAACCTTTAAACGGATAAAGTCACCTGATCGCTTCACTGGCGGACGAGCGGTGTATTGGATGTGTGTAACTTTCACTGTCACATTGCTCGAAGATCATCCCTTCTTTTATAGATAGAGTGTCTTGATACGGAATTATCATCGTATCTTTACAAATTGTGCAGATCCAATACATCAAACGCTTTAGCCTGAAGTGGTTTTCAGGGTGCGACTAATCTGATGTGTATCAGTTTACGTTTAAAAACCAACTAGAGTTGGCGACATATTTTTTCAGGCAAACAGATTTATGTACCTGAGGTACAATTAAACGCAACAGTTTGCTTTTTTGCCGATATAATAAGCCTTCGGCGTCGGCATAATTCTTTTGGGACCTGCTCGTATGTCGTGGGATGTTCGTTGATTACTTTATTTCAGAAAAGCCTGAAAAGATTCAACGTGAACCCACTGACGATGGTTTCCGTGCGCTGACTATATCAAACCTTGCATCATCTGCCTATGGGCTAAGCTTATGTTTCTTGTGTAAAGCATAGCCTAAATGATCAGTTTTTAATCAATTTTAGTATTTTATTAGGTCTCTTAACTGTATGAATTCTACCCAACAATGGCAAAGTGTCACTTGGTTTGAAGTGGATGAGCATCAAGCGGGTCAACGCATCGATAATTTTTTATTTAGTCGTTTAAAAGGGGTGCCTAAAAGTCGCATCTATCGTTTGATTCGTGAAGGGCAGGTGCGGGTCAATAAAAAGCGCATTAAAGCAGAAACTAAACTGAATATTGGTGATCAAATTCGTGTGGCGCCTATTCGTTATGAGCAAAAAGATGAATCTGCTGCACCAGTATCTGACAAGGTCGCGCAAGGTCTGCTGGCACGTGTGATTTATGAAGATGAAGGCTTGATGGTGGTGAATAAACCTTCGGGTATTGCGGTGCATGGTGGTAGTGGCGTTGCGTACGGGTTGATTGAAGGTTTGCGTGCTGCGACAGGTAAAAAATATTTGGAATTAATTCACCGTATTGACCGAGATACTTCAGGCTTGGTGATGATTTCTAAAAAACGCAGTACCTTAAAAACCCTGCAAGATTTATTGCGCGAACATAAAATCCAAAAAACTTATGCTGCGATTGTCAAAGGGCAGGTGAGTTTGGATCAACAATTGATTGATGCGCCGTTACATCGTTATGAATTGGCGAATGGTGAACGTCGTGTACGTGTATCAAAAGAAGGCAAAGCGTCTAAAACCCAGTGGAATGTGGTCGAGCGTTTTATGCATGCGAGCTTGGTGTATGCTTCGCCGTTGTCTGGACGTACCCATCAAATTCGTGTGCATGGTTTAAGCATTGGGCATCCGTTGGTAGGCGATGATAAATACGGCCATCAAACTGAATATCGGGGTCCAGCACCACGTCGTTTGTGCTTACATGCCATGCGTTTGGAAATTCCAGGCTATCCTGTGATTGAAGCGCCTTTACCTGAAGATATGCAGAGTTTGGTGGCGCAGCTTCGAGCGCAAAAAGCGGATAAGCCGACAGCAGCACCTGAGCTTTAATTTCTGTAATTCTCTATTGTGTGATAGCAGTTCCCTTCTTTTTAAAGATGAGGAACATTGTTTCGCAAAAAGGAGATTAGGTTTTCAGGGGTAATTGACAGCCATAGTTAAAAATTTTTAATTAAAATTTTGGTTGTATAGGCTATGCCTTACTTTTCAAAGATGATGAGAGGCGCTGCTTCGTAAGACAAAAATCTTTTGTTTTGCTGATCGAACATCCTTGTGCCACACAGAAAAGGCAACATCCCTATCGCCCTTCGCGTATCGAATATTTGTTGTGATATATGTGCTGATTCTTGGTCGTTTTTCTTTTGGGTGTAGGTAAAACGAGGGAATTTAAAAGCTGAATCAAATCTAGGAACTTAATATGAATAAACCTGTAGAACTCATCATTTTTGATTGGGATGGCACCTTATTTAATTCCGTCGGTCAAATTGTGGCGAGTTTGCAGTTCGCAGCACAACAATTTCAGCAACCACTGACCGATGCTGCGGCCAAAGATATTATTGTCTAGGACTGCCTGAAGTGGCACAGCGTTTATTTCCTGAAGTGCCAGAGCTGCATCAAGCGATTTTGCAGTGCTATTCAGAACACTATGTCGAACATTCAAAAAGCGATGCTTGGTTTGAGGGTGTGGCAGATATGCTAGATGAGTTGTCGGGTTTGGGGCTGAAACTGGCGGTAGCAACAGGCAAAAGCCGTAAAGGTTTAGATCGAGTGTTGGCACAAACCCAAAGTCAGGATTTGTTTGTAGCGACACGTGCTGCGAGTGAAACCAAATCTAAACCTGATCCTTTAATGTTGCAGGAAATTTTGAACAGTACCGGTGTGCCAGTCGGGCAAGCGATTATGGTCGGCGACACTTCTTACGACTTAGAAATGACACAAAACATTGCCATGCCGCGTGTGGGCGTGAGTTATGGTGTGCACAGTGTAGAAGTATTGCAACGTTATCAGCCTTTAACCATTGCGCATGATGTGCCGAGTTTGCATGAATTTTTAGTGCAGAAATATCATTTACATTTGGCGGGTTAAATCAACTAAAAACAATTAAGAAAAATTTTAAATTAGAGTAATTTGAAAAATTCCGGATTACTCTTTTTTATGTGCTTTTGAAACATCATAAAAAGGTAATACTTTTAGTCTAAAGATAGGATTAAGACATTTTAGGATTGCTGCAAATTACCGAGTCTATGACTCGGAAAATAATGAACCTGGCCTACAAACAACTTTGCGTGTTTAATACAAAAATAGATGAATAGCGATTGAAAAAGAAAATAAGTATTGGCACAAACTCGTTATTTTTTCGCTTCTTAATCAGTTTACATGCCTCTGAGCCGGATAGCTGATCGCATCTAGAATGTACACAAAGTGCTTGCTACATCAAGCAGTAAACACTTTTGAAAGATTGAATCAATGGGATTGGTTTTAGAATTATTGTTCGCGTTTGATGTCCGAATAGAACACACGCATAAGCAGTACCATAAATTGATGTACTGCAGCGGAATGGCTGTTTTTGCCGTAGCTGATGTATAAATCTAAGTGTGGAAGTTCTACATCAAGTGGGCGGACCACGGTATTATTCATGATCAGAGGGGCAATATAGTCTGGTAAAATAGTGCAGCCCAAGCCCATTCCAATCGAGTCTATATGAAATAAAATGTTGTCCGCCTTTTGGACAATATTAAATTCAATCCCGTTGGCTTTGGCAAAATCCAGAATTGTATGATGCAGGGTCTGTGACTGTTCTACAGAGGGAATAATAAAATCAATACCATTCAAAGCTTTGACAGGAATGCGTTCGTATTTTGCCAATGGATGATCTTTGGGCAAAATAAAAATCAGCGGTTCACGCAGCACAAACTGGCTTTCAATTTCATCACTATTGATATAGTGGTGACTAAAGGTGATGTCGAGTTCACCTTTTTTAATCCTTTTCATTAGCTCAGTGTTGTTTAAACTCAGCAATTCAATTTTTAAATCCGGGTTTTGCACGCGCAGATGTGGCAAGGTATACGGGAAGATTTTCATCTCTGCGACAGGAACAAAGCCAATACGCAGCATTTGCTGTTTGGCTTGCGATACCTGACGTGCCATAGCAACGGCTTTGTCCGCCTGCGCTAACGTTAGACGCGCCTGTTCTAAAAATACAGCACCTTCTTCGGTGAGCTCGACTTTACGTTTGGTACGGTTGAGTAGCTTAACACCTATATCTTCTTCTAAATCTTTAATTTGCTGACTCAGCGAAGGTTGAGCGGTATAAAGCTTAAGCGCCGCTCTACTGAAGTTGAGCTCTTCAGCTACCGTAATGAAGTAGCGAAGGTGACGTAATTCCATGGCGTCATTCCAAATATTAATTCAAAATATGTCTAACTATAGATTAATAAAAGCATAATCCATAAACAACTATGCGCTGAAAATTAGTGGGTCATTCACGAATTAAATAAATTTTCATCATGATGCAACGATTGAAATGCAAAATACAACATTGAATTAATCTATAAAAACTATGAATTGAAGGAAAAGATATTCCCTAAGCATCTCTAAAAACCATTATCCATCAAAAGTTGAGTCTATTTACTTTGTACTATTGTTGGTCACAGGAGAGCTTTTCATGAGTGGAAAATTGATGTGCGCGAAATCGATGTTTTAGTCGATGCAAAAAATGGACATATCACGCCATCTATGGCGCACAGCTATTTATTTACTTGGCCGCCAATTGTCTAAGCTCAGGTTTAATGGCGCTGATTTTAGGTGCGACCTTAAATAATCAATACATCGCATGAATGCGTTAATTGGTATTGCCGTGGTCATGTTTAGGGTTGTAATGTATTTCTGGAAAAAATGGCGCGAACCATATTTTGATAATTCTTATGTCCGCATTGATTTACCTGCGTTTAGGTTTTCTAAAGCCTCGTTGGTATGAGAGATAAATTTCCGATCTTTAGCCTGCTATCGATACGACATTTTTCTCAAAATAACAAAAACATAAAGGAAATTGTCTGCTTGATTTCGCTACTATGCGTGATAGAGTCAACACATGAACTAAAGCTGTGTTTTTTTCTGAACAGTTCAGAATAAAAAGCATCATGGCAGATGCGCTATATATGATTGGGCTTACATGAACAACGTGGAACAAAAGCATTTTCAATTGCCAACGGAAGCCTGTTGGTCGCATACTTGGCGTAAACCCAAGTTGCAGTTTTTGCCTTCAAATCATTATGATGGAGCGCAGTTTTTTAATCCGATTGAATGTCCCGAGGGGTGCAGCCAAATTGATTTATTAAAATGGTTGCTCAAACGCAAATCGAACACTTGGAATGTTAATCCGCAACAAGAAGCGCAGCAATTCTTTACAGCGCCACGTGCTTTACCTCAATTGCGTCCGCAGGCCAGTTTAGACGATTGGCAAGTTTGGTTTGTAGGACATGCAACTGTACTCATTCAAATTGGCCCGTATAACTTTTTGACCGATCCAGTCTGGGCAGAGCATGCTAGCCCAAAGCAGGGGCGAGGACCTAAACGTGCTTGTCCTGCAGGGATTGCACTGGAAGATTTACCGACCATTCATGCTGTATTGTTAAGCCATAACCATTATGACCATATGGATTTAGCCACCTTAAAATGGCTGAATCATCAATTTGCCATGCCTATTTACACAGGTTTGGGTAATGGTTGTTATTTGCCGCCTGACTTGCATGTGATTGAAATGGACTGGTGGCAATCGGCTTTGTTTAAAGAAATGAAAATAATCTACACTCCTGCTCAACATGGTTCGGGGCGTGGTGCACGTGATCAGAACATGGCGTTATGGGGCGGTTTTTCTATTTTGCATGGGCAAGACCATTGTTTTTTTGCGGGCGATACGGGTTATTCACCACACTTTAAAGAAATTCAAACCCGCATTGGTGCACCGCGCGTGGCACTTTTGCCGATTGGTGCTTATGAACCGCGCAATTTAATGCGTTACATGCATATGAATCCTGAAGATGCTTTTCAGGCGCATAAAGACTTACATTCCAAATGCTCATTGGCAATTCACTATCGAACCTTTGAGTTGACCGATGAAGGACGTGATCAGCCTGAGGCAGATTTGCATCAAGCCATGAAGCGTTCATCTAAATTAATGAATCCGTTTTATTGTATTCGTGAAGGCAAAAAATTAATTGTTTAGTCTTTTAAAAACTAGCTCTTAAATAAAAATGACACGCAACTTTTCACGTTCTGAAAAGTAGCAACGACAGATATAGAACACAAAGCCCCTATCGAGATAGGGACTTTGTTTTGATATTTGAAATACTTGTGTTTAGGTTGAATTGATCTTTGAGAACAAAGATTACAGTACGCCTGGCTGACCAAGTGCAGGGTCGCTGGCACGAGCTGCTTGTGCATCGGCAACGGTCATGCCTAGAGCTGCAGCAACGCCTTCCCCATAAGCAGGATCACATGCGTAACAGTTGCGAATATGACGATACTTAATAAAGTCTAATGCATCCCCCATCGCACGTGCCGTGTTATCAAATAGTGCCTGTTTTTGCTCAGGATTCATTAAATTTAACAATGCACGCGGCTGGCTGAAGTAGTTGCTATCGTCTTCACGATAATCCCAGAAATCTGCATCGCCACGAATTTTGAGTGGCGGTTCGCGGTATTGCGGTTGCTCTTGCCATTGGTGGAAGCTGTTTGGCTCATAGTGCGGCAAGCTACCATAGTTGCCATCCATACGACCCTGACCATCACGACGGTTTGAGTGCACAGGGCAGCGTGCAGCATTCACTGGAATTTGTGAATGGTTCACACCAACACGGTAACGCGCAGCATCAGCATAGTTGACCAAACGCGCTTGTAACATGCGGTCTGGCGAGTAGCTAATCCCCGGTACAAGGTTGCTTGGTGCAAAGGCAGCCTGTTCAACATCTTGGAAATAGTTTTCAGGGTTGCGGTTGAGTTCAAACTCACCTACTTCAATGAGTGGATAGTCACCTTTTGGCCAAACTTTGGTAAGGTCAAATGGGTGATAAGGGACTTTTTCTGCATCCAGTTCAGGCATGATTTGCACGAACAGCGTCCATTTCGGGAAATCACCACGTTCAATGGCGTTGTAAAGGTCGGTCTGGCTGCTTTCACGGTCACGACCAATCAATTCTGCTGCTTCAGCATCGGTTAGGTTTTGAATGCCTTGTTGAGTGCGGAAGTGGAATTTTACCCAGAAACGCTCATTGTTGGCATTAATAAAGCTATAGGTATGACTACCAAAACCATGCATGTGACGATAACCGACTGGAATACCGCGATCCGACATGACAATGGTCACTTGGTGGAGTGCTTCTGGCAGTAACGTCCAGAAATCCCAGTTATTGGTGGCGTCACGCAGATTGGTACGTGGGTCACGTTTAACTGCTTTATTTAGGTCAGGGAACTGACGCGGGTCACGGAAAAAGAACACGGGTGTGTTGTTGCCGACCAAATCCCAGTTACCTTCTTCGGTATAGAATTTTAAGGCAAAACCACGAATATCGCGCTCTGCATCGGCAGCGCCACGCTCACCAGCAACGGTAGAGAAGCGCGCAAACATTTCAGTTTTTTTACCCACTTCAGAGAAAATTTTAGCACGGGTATATTGGCTAATATCGTGAGTGACCGTAAAGGTACCAAATGCACCTGAACCTTTGGCATGCATACGTCGCTCAGGAATCACTTCACGCACAAAGTTGGCAAGTTTTTCATTCAGCCATAAATCTTGTGCAAGCAGTGGACCACGTGCACCTGCGGTCATACTATTTTGGTTATCTACAACAGGTGCGCCTGCATCGGTGGTTAAATGCGTCACAGGGCATTTTTTTATCTCTTGGCTCATCATTGTTCTCCATTATTGTGATCCTCATGTAGGGGGCTGCATTAGAAACTTATCTTCATAAAGCAAGCGGCCATGAACCGTTTTGTTGGTTTAAAAAATCAACTACAACACCACAATATCATGCAGATTGGGCTTTGTAGATGAAAGCTTTTCAAATCTCACCATTTTAATGTAAAACGATTTTATTGATTTCACAAATAGATAAATATGTTGCTTATGATTGGTATATTCGATTGTATTTTGTGAATTAAATAATCATTTTTTGCAGCATGAAATGTCTGAAACGCAGAGGCCTAGTTGCACAAACATTGGAAAGGGAGGCGCCCCGAACTGAGCCAAACTTAAGGTGTAACTTGGTTAAGTGATCAATCTAATTACGCAAATCTGTTGAGGACTGCTACACGTGCATACATCATCGAACCAAGTGTTGATATTTCCGCGATGAATGAGAGCTCGGTTATATCAAAACCAATGGTTGTAGGATAAAGTTTAGGTGTAGGCTTATTCATTTGAAAAATTATATTTTGAAAAAAACTTGGAAATAGGGGTATGCAACAAAGCTAGGTATTAATAAAAAAACGCGCCAATAATTTATTTATCTTCCATTCATCTTAACCCTATTGAGCAGAAATCGCTTGTAAAATGTGCAAAAAAGCTTATGATCGGCTTCCCAATTTAATATGCAACATTGGGGAGAGAGTTGTGACGTGCTACAGAATCAATTAGCTTGAATTTTCTCTTAACATCTCCATTTATAAAGAGTAGTGACACTACTCATTTCAATGATCAACCGAAAGGAACAGCGCAATGGCAAAGAAAAAACAGCCTGAGCTTATTCAGCATAATTTTGTAGCCAAGCACATGCACGAGGTGAACAAAAGTCAGGTTTTTGTAGACCGTAAGAAAAATGCCAAACGAGGCTATAGCAAACACAAACAAGGGCGATATTCCGATGATTATCGCCCTTGTTGTTTTTGGAGTGAATGGTGTGTTGCTTGAGGCTTAAACTAAGTTTTATGGAGATACGATACGTGTCGCCAGTTTCACCATATCGCCCAAGCCATGGGTTTTAAAATAATATTCCATCAGACTTTTTACCATCAGCGGATTATTCATTTTTAAGGCCTGATCTAACAAATGCTGTGCATCAGTCATCGGTACATGACAAATTGCTTTACGCACCCGCAAGATATTACTTGAGCTCATCGACAGGGTGTTAAAGCCCATAGCCATCAGAATTATCGCAGACAGTGGATCTCCCGCCATTTCGCCACAAACGCTCACAGGCTTGTCATATTTATGACATTCTTTCACCAAGCGGGTTAAGGCGCGCAGTACTGCAGGATGAAAGTGTGAATAGACATTGGCCACGCGCGGATTGTTACGATCTACTGCCAATAAATACTGGGTTAAATCGTTTGACCCCACCGAGAAAAAATCCACCAACGGGGCAAATTCATCAATTTGCAGCAGCACACTCGGCACTTCCACCATAATACCAATTTTCGGTTTGGTGATTTTGACCTGTTCTTCTTCCTGCACTGCTTGCAAGTCACGATCTAGCAAATACAAGGCTTCTTCAACCTCGCTGACACTGGTGATCATTGGCAGCAAAATATGCAGATTATTCAAACCAATACTGGCTTTGAGCATGGCACGAATTTGCGAAGAAAAAATTTCAGGATGATCTAGCGTGAAGCGAATCCCGCGCCAACCCAAAGCCGAGTTTTCTTCTTCAATCGAAAAGTACGGCAAGTCCTTGTCTGCGCCAATATCTAGTGTACGCATTACCACAGGTTTGTTGGCAAAGTGACTGAGTTGTTGGCGGTAAATGGCACGCTGTTCTTCTTCACCCGGAAAACGATCACGTAGCATAAATGGAATTTCAGAACGATATAAACCAACGCCTTTGGCACCGCGTTGTACGCCACGCACCACGTCAATCATTAAGCCCGTATTGACATACAATTTTACCGCTACGCCGTCAGGGGTAATGGCATCTTTGGTTTCATATTGTTTGAGGTCTTTGGCAATCTGTTCTTCTTCTTTTTGAATTTCTTTATAGCGCGTCCGCATGCGACGTGGCGGGTTGATAAACACCCGCCCTTGATGCGCATCTACAATCATTTCCACATCGTCTAGGCTGTTGATGGGCAACTCAGTCACGCCAACTACAGTTGGAATACCCAAAGCGCGTGCCACAATCACCATGTGTGAGTTCATCGCGCCTTCGGTGGTGACAATTGCAGCAATTTTATCGACAGGCAGTTCTACCAAAGCTGCGGTGGAGATTTCTTCACCAATTAAAATACTTTCATCGGTCAGTTCGCGGTGACTGGCATCGGCTTCTTGTAAAGAGGCGAGAATACGACGCCCTAAATCTTTCAGGTCAGAAACACGTTCGCGTAAATAGTCATCTTCCATTTGCGAAAATAGGGCAATGTGATTTTCAATCACAATACGCACTGCACCTTGTGCCCAGTTACCTTCACGAATCAGTTCTTTAATTTCTGCAGGCAGGGCATTTTCATCTAGCATACGCAGGAACACACTGAATAAAGCGCGTTCTTCTGCCATTAAAGCATCCTGCATTTTATCATCTAGCGCCTGAATTTCTTGACGTACTGCATCTAGTGCATTGTCCAGTAAAGTCAGTTCTTCACTAATGTCATCGGCTTCACGGTCAGGTACAGCGGCTAAATCTGCAGGAGGATACAGAATTACCGCGCGGCCGATTGCAATTCCGCCTGAGCCCGATACGCCCTGAAAGGTTTTATAGGCAGGTAGATTGTTGGGTTTGCGGAATACATCAATATTGCCCACAGCATGCGCATGTGCAATGACACCAGAAAGCTGGGCGCAGAGCGTCACTAAAAAAGACTCTGCCGCTTCAGAAAAGTCTTGTTTATCCTTGTTTTGCACCACAAGAACGCCCATCACTTTACGACGATACATGACAGGCACGCCAAGGAAGGAATTATAAATTTCTTCGCCTGTTTCGGGTAAATACATGAAGCGTTCGTGTTTGGGCGCATCGTTTAGGTTGACAATTTCTTCACGTTGTCCGACTAAACCGACCAAACCTTCACTGGTATGTAATGACACATGCCCCACGGACTCAGGATTTAAACCCTTTGACGCCATGAGCAAGTAACGTTGATTGCGTTCATCTAATAGGTAAATAGAGCAGACATCCACATGCATGGCTTCTGCGACCTGATTTACCATAATATCGAGTGATTCATGCAAACTGGTGGACGCATTGATTTCTTGTACAATGCGTCTAAGGGTATCCAGTTGCATGTTCGACATACGCGCTACTCCATATTCTAATCAATGATTTGAGGTCAGTTTTACACCACAGATGACCCTATAACAATAAGCTAAAAAATCTACATCTTCATGCAAATTTTAAGGTTTTTTCAGGGGCAATTGATTGCACAATTCCACCATCGCTTTACGGTAGACGTCACGTTTAAAATTGACGACCTGACCAAGCGGATACCAGTAACTGACCCATTGCCATTGATCAAATTCGGGTGGGTCGGACAAATTCAGCCGAATATGATGCGCTGACGCTGTCAGTTGCAATAAAAACCACTTCTGTTTTTGACCAATACATACGGGATCCGAATCCGTGCGTATATACCGATGTGGCAAACGATAACGCAGCCAACCTTTAGTTTGCGCGATAACTTGGACGTGTTCGGGCAGTAAGCCAACTTCTTCTCTCAGCTCACGATAAAGTGCCTGTTCAGGGGTTTCTCCATATTGGATACCTCCTTGCGGAAATTGCCATGCATTGTGACCAATGCGTTTTGCCCATAAAACTTGTCCAAACTCGTTTGCCAAAATGATCCCGACATTGGGTCGGAAACCTTCTGAGTCGATCATTTGGCTACCTAAATATTGTTTAATTTATGACTTTGCACTCGGGGATGATGATTTCTTTTCTCCAACTCGAAAACGCAAAGTGTAAATAATGTTAAAATTGCTATGATCTTAACGAATTTCTATCGACTAGCGGAGATAGATTTACAATTTTTTTCTTAAATTTCAGTTTTTACGAGTATTTTCATGAAATTGGCGCTATTTGATCTCGATCACACCTTGTTAAATACTGATTCAGATCATTCTTGGGGTGAGTTTTTGGTAAGTGAAGGCTTGGTCGATCCTGTTCGCCATCGCGCCATGAACGACAAGTTTTATGAAGACTACAAAGCAGGGCAACTCGACCCAATTGCATATAACGAATTTGTATTTGAGTTTTTAACCCAGCACGACAATCAGTACCTCACAGATTTGCATGAATTATTTATGCAAAAGGTGATTCGTCCACAAATGCGCCCTGAAGGGTTTAAAGCGATTCAGCGTCATCAGGCTTTAGGACATGAATTGGTGGGCATCACCGCAACTTCTGACTTTATTACGGCACCTATTTTTCGTGAATTTGGCATTACTGAAATTATTGCCACCAATGCGGAAGTGGTCGATGGTAAATATACAGGCAAGGTAATTAATACCGCATGTTACCAACAAGGCAAATTGGTACGTTTGGAGCAATGGCTTGCAGGGCGTGAAGTGACAGAATCTTGGGCATATTCAGACTCGATTAATGATCGTTTCTTGTTGGAATATGCAGATCACGCGATTGCTGTAAATCCTGATGCACGTTTACAGGCTTTGGCGGAAGAGCAAGGGTGGGATGTGCAGGATTGGTCAATTTAAGTCTGAATTTTTTGAGGCATTGCTACTTTGACTTTTACTAGCTTATTGATTTGTTTTTTTGTTTATTGCAATGTTGGATTATGTCATTCATTTTTAGAATAGGCATGCTAAGGTAAGGCAAGAATTAAATACGATCAGGAGTGAAAAAATGAGTGGTGTACGCCCAAGAATGACACATTTATTTGAACAACTGGGTTTGGATGCCAGTGAAGCTGCAATTCAGCAATTTATTGAAACGCATCAACTGAATGCAGAAACAACAATTGCCGAGGCAGAATTTTGGACGGAAGCACAGCGTCAGTTCATCGTCGAAAAAATCAAATCGGATGGTTCATGGGCAATAGTGGTAGATCAATTGAATGAATCTTTGCATGAAGATTCGGTGAATCGTTAAGATTACACTTGCCCTAAATTAAGCCAATAAAAAACACCCTCAGTACAATCGTATCTGAGGGTGTTTTCATTCCAAAAAACGATTAATCTTTTAGTGTTTCATCATCTCAATCAATTCTAAAACAGCGCGTGATTGCGTCCGGCCAGGATGCCATACCATGCCCAATTGACGGTTCATTTCCAAGTCAATATCTAACTGTTGTAACTCCTGATTGACCAACGTTTTAGGTAAAACAGACCATCCCAAACCAATTGACACTAACATCCGAATTGATTCTAACGGATTGTTGCTCATGGTAACTTTGGGTTTGACGCCTTGCTTTTCAAATTCTGCCAAAGTGATTTGACTGGTATAAGTTTGCGCGGCAGGCAACAAACTTGGGTAGGCGAGTAAATCGGTCAATTGCAGGTTTTTCTGATGTGCAAGCGGATGAAAAGGTGCGACCACAAACACTAATGGATCATTCCAAATGGTGACATAAGACAGACGTTCATCTAATTTTGGTGGTAAGGTCAGAAAAGCCAGTTCTAAATCACCCGCCAAAACTTGTTCATGTGCCTGTTCAGAATCGACAAAATGCACATCTAGCGTGACGTTGGGAAATTCCTGTACATATTCACGCAAATGATCGGGTAAATGATGCAAACCAATATGGTGACTGGTGCCAATTTTCAGTTTGCCTTGAACCTGTCCTTGCTCATGACTGAGGGTGTGGTGAATATCGCCGAGTTCATTCAGCCAGTTTTTGACTTTAGGCAATAATGAATGTGCTGCATGCGTGGCTTGCACCCCACGACCTGCCGACTCAAACAGCTTCACGCCAAAATAGCCTTCTAAGCTGTGAATGCGTTTGGTCACCGCAGGTTGGGTAATAAATAACTGATCTGCTGCCAAAGAAATAGAACCTGTTTCCATGACTTTTACAAAGGCTTCAAAGGCTGCAAGATTCATTTGAACCATCCATAAAGATTTTTTATTACTGTGTTTATTATTTAGAAAAAATTAGAATTAATCAAAACAAATTCTACTTATTTTGAAACTATGCTGTCGGGATGATCTAATCGATATACAGTAAAGATAAAAAAGATCATCGTGGACCGTAACCATGATGATCTCAAATTGAAATGGAATATTCACAAACAGAATCTTTAAAGCCGTTAAGCGATAATTTTAGAATCTTGTTTTTGTGCTTTCTTTTCCCAAATGCGCTCGTGAATGAAATACGCTACAGCTTGTACTGTTGGTTCGACCAAACTTAAGGTAATGGCCATCCAAATATTGCCTGTGACTATATAACCGACCACCATCGCCACGGTGATGTGCATGATGTAGTAGCTTAAAGTTTTTTTGAACATCCGTTGATTGTTGGTGACAAATTTTTGAATATGACTCATGTGAATACTCCTTATGCTGCTTTGATCGTTTTCTGTGTGGATAGCTAAAGGATAATCATTCTTATTTAATTTGTAAAAGCGAATAATTTTGTAATTTTAATTGGAAAATTAGATTTTAATAGTAAGATTACAAGGTCAAGATTTTAAGCATCTATTCAGTTTTGCTTATAGGCATGTTGTAATCAATCAATAAAAATTATTTTGCTTGAAAGAATAAAGGGTCTGCTGACATTTCATAAATGGCTTGCGCTGTAGGCTAAAACTGAGTAGATCAGGCATGAAATGCAGGGAATAGCGAGACTATTGCCAAGTTTCATAACGCAATCTGAGAAAGTTTTAGCCACATGAGCAAAAACAAAGCATTGCTTTGTTTGCTGCGCAAGGGGACAAGCATATTTTTTGCTGCTATTGCGTTATGAGTCAGTCATTTAGAATGACTAAATTTCCTGCCTCATGCCTTATATCAGCTAAAAAATATGCATTGTCGCAAACATAGACGAAGTGTCAATAGACCCTAAAAATTCCTAAAAGTTTTTAAATTAATAAAAATGATAAATTAGATTTATACAAATTCGCGGTTATAATCAAATTAATGAAAAAATTACCCAGTCCAGTGGAGTAGATCTGACATGGCAGGCGAAAACCAACAAGCACAAAATCCAACTGCAAAAACTTTGTATGACAAATTGTGGGATGATCACTTGGTCACTCAACGTGATGATGGCTCGGCTTTATTGTATATCGACCGTCATTTATTGCATGAAGTGACTTCTCCACAAGCCTTTGAAGGTTTGCAACTTGCAGGACGTAAACCGTGGCGTTTAAGTGCCAACGTGGCAACGCCTGACCATAACGTACCAACGTCAAAGAAAGAACGTGCGGACGGTATTGCGGGTATTGAAGATGATACTTCACGTATTCAGGTACAAACTTTAGATGACAACTGTAAAACCTTTAATGTGGTGCAGTTTGACATCAACGACATCCGTCAGGGGATTGCGCATGTGGTTGGGCCTGAGCAGGGCTTAACTTTGCCAGGTATGACCGTGGTTTGTGGTGACTCACATACTGCGACTCACGGTGCATTTGGGTGTTTGGCGCATGGTATTGGGACGTCTGAAGTTGAACACGTATTAGCAACCCAATGCTTGGTTCAAAAGAAAATGAAAAACATGCTAGTGCGTGTAGATGGCAAATTAGGTCAGGGTGTTACACCTAAAGATGTCGTTTTGGCGATCATTGGTAAAATTGGTACTGCAGGCGGTACAGGTCACGCGATTGAGTTCGGTGGTCAAGTGTTCCGCGATATGTCGATTGAAGGCCGTATGACAGTATGTAACATGGCGATTGAAGCAGGCGCGCGCGTGGGTATGGTGGCTGTGGATGACAAAACCATTGAATACGTGAAAGGTCGTAACTATGCACCAAAAGGCGAGCAATGGGATGCTGCAGTTGCTTACTGGAATACTTTACATTCAGACGAAGGTGCACACTTTGACACCGTAGTGGTATTACAAGGTGAAGAAATTGAGCCGCAAGTGTCTTGGGGAACTTCACCTGAAATGGTGATTCCAGTGTCACAAGCCGTACCAACTTTAGAACAGGCGAAAGATGACGTACAGCGCAATGACTGGACGCGTGCTTATCAATATATGGGCTTAACTGCAGGTCAGTCTTTGGCAGATATTCAATTAGACCGCGTATTTATTGGCTCATGCACCAACTCGCGTATTGAAGATATTCGTGCAGCCGCTGAAGTGATTAAAGGTCGTAAAGTTGCAGCAAGCATTAAACAGGCGATGGTGGTTCCGGGTTCTGGTTTAGTTAAGCAACAAGCGGAACAAGAAGGCTTAGACAAAGTGTTTGTAGAAGCAGGCTTTGAATGGCGTGAACCAGGTTGTTCAATGTGCTTGGCAATGAACGCAGACAAATTGCAACCGGGTGAACACTGTGCATCGACTTCAAACCGTAACTTTGAAGGTCGTCAAGGTAACGGTGGTCTTACCCATTTGGTGAGTCCAGCAATGGCAGCTGCGGCAGCAATCGCAGGTCATTTTGTAGACGTACGTTCATTCTAAGTTATGCCCTCATCCCAGCCTTCTCTCAGAGAGATGGCGTTCCCTCTCGCTATAGCAGAGGGCAAGGGAGAGGTTACGGATTCAGTGAGAATTAAACATGAAAAAATATACCGTTGAACAAGGTATCGTTGCACCATTAGACCGTGCCAATGTCGATACAGACTTAATCATTCCAAAACAGTTTTTGAAATCGATCAAACGCACTGGTTTTGGCGATAACTTATTTGATGAATTGCGTTATTTAGATGAAGGTTATCCGGGTCAGGACAATTCAAAACGTCCGATTAATACTGAGTTTGTGTTGAATCAGCCACGTTATCAAGGTGCTTCAATCTTAATTTCACGTGCCAACTTTGGTTGTGGTTCAAGCCGTGAGCATGCACCTTGGGCATTGAATGAATATGGTTTCCGTACCGTTATTGCACCAAGTTTTGCCGACATTTTCTTCAATAACTGCTTTAAAAACGGCATGTTGCCTGTGATCTTGTCTGAAGAGCAGGTCGAGCAATTGTTTCAAGAATGTGCGGCAACAGAAGGTTATCAATTAACCATCGACTTGGAAGCGCAAGAAGTACGCACACCAAGCGGTACGGCATTTAAGTTTGAAGTAGATCCATTCCGTAAACACTGTTTATTGAATGGTTTGGATGATATTGGCTTAACATTACAAGCAGCCGATGACATTCGTGCTTATGAAGAGAAAACCAAGCAGTCGCGTCCGTGGGTTTTTGCCGAAATTCAGGCATAAATTCGCTGAAATTTGTCATAGCATCGCTGCCTAACTCTTGCTAACATCGGCACATAATAATTTTTATATTTTGTATCTAACAGGTGAGGTTAGGGGCGAATAATGACTAAAATTTTCGGTCGGCTTGCTGTCATTGGATTATGTATCACTACGCTAAGCGCATGCCAAACGTGGAATACAGCACGCATTAAACAGGTGAAAGAAACTGAACAAAGCAAATCCAATGCGCTGATTTACTGTGCGGGTACAGATAATTGTGAGTTTGAGCGTTTAAATACGGTCACCATTGTCGATGCAGAAAAACATCGTGTTACACGTGCTGCCATTCAAGAGGGTTTGGTGCGTTTACAGGAATCATCCTTAAATAAATCCAATGCCTTGTATTTATCTGTACCGCCTAAACAACATGAATTGGTGATTCGCTTTTATCCCATTTCTAAAGATCGTGCAGAAAAATTGCATGTGATTCATAAGTTTAATGCCAAGCAAAAATATACTTTTAGAATGTATCGTGACCGCAGTCGTAGTAAAGGCAGCTTGTTAAATGTGTCTGCGCCAGATCCTTTATGTGTAGATTTGGTGCAAAACAGCACAACTATTCGACGTTTTTGCAAACCCTACAATGTCTTAAATGGCTTGGGTGAGTTTGTAGAACAAAAAATTTAATCCCACAGTCTTTGACTGTCAAGAACAATGGAAAATCTCATGTCAAAACATATTTTGATTTTAGCTGGTGACGGCATTGGTCCAGAAATTGTGAAAGCTGCTGAACAAGTGCTGACACGTGTCAATGAAAAATTCAATTTGGGTTTGACTTGGGAACAAGGTTTATTGGGTGGCTCTGCAATTGATGTACATGGCGAACCATACCCAGAAGTGACATCTGAGCAAGCAAAAAAAGCCGACGCAATTTTATTGGGTGCAGTCGGTGGTCCAAAATGGGACAACATTGAACGCTCAATCCGTCCAGAGCGTGGCTTGTTAAAATTGCGTTCAGAACTCAATTTGTTTGCTAACTTACGTCCTGCAATTTTGTATCCACAATTGGCAGATGCTTCAAGCTTAAAGCCTGAAATCGTATCGGGCTTAGATATCTTAATCGTGCGTGAATTGACAGGTGGTATCTATTTCGGTCAGCCACGCGGTATTCGTGAATTAGAAAACGGTGAAAAACAAGGTTTTAACACCGACGTATATGCTGAGTCAGAAATCAAACGCATTGCAAAAGTGGCGTTTGAAATGGCGAAATTGCGTGGTGGTAAAGTATGTTCGGTGGATAAAGCCAATGTACTAGAAGTGACTGAATTGTGGAAGCAAACTGTGACTCAGTTACATGCAGAACAGTACCCAGAAATCAACTTGTCGCACATGTATGTCGATAACGCAGCGATGCAATTGGTACGCGCGCCAAAACAATTTGACGTATTGGTGACAGGTAACTTGTTTGGTGACATCTTGTCTGATGAAGCGGCGATGTTGACAGGTTCTATTGGTATGTTGCCATCTGCGTCTTTAGACGAAAATGGCAAAGGTATGTATGAGCCTTGCCATGGTTCAGCGCCAGATATCGCAGGTCAAAACTTGGCAAACCCATTGGCAACCATTCTTTCTGTGGCAATGATGTTACGTTACACCTTCCGCGAAGAAGCGGCAGCAAAAGCCATTGAAGATGCAGTAGGCAATGTATTAGATCAAGGTTTACGTACTGCCGATATTATGTCTGAAGGCATGAATAAAGTTGGTACTGTTGAAATGGGTCAAGCAGTCGTTACGGCACTCAACTAAAAATTTAAGCGATTTAACCTATCGCTTACAGCTCAAAATCATTAAACGCAGTCTTCGGGCTGCGTTTTTTTATTGGTTTTGTACTTTCAGAGTGTTTTAGCTAGGAGACTTAACAGCGTTGTCCCGAAACATACACTGCGGTAGCAATACCCTGCTGTAGGCGAAAATACAAATCACAAGTCAGTGCAACATCGTAACTTTCATGACTCGGGATACCGATATTTAACGGAACAGCACCAATACCTGTAGTGGGATGCTGCGCCATAGGGATCGGAACACGTACAGGACGAATGATACGGTAATGTAGCAATTGAGGGGTAGCTTGAGCTGTACCAAGCTGTTGATAGCCAATTTGGCTTAATTGCAAATGGGTCAGGATATATTGGCTAGATTGACCAATAAATTGCTGTAAATACGCATCGCGGTTTAAAGTGGAATGCGGTGGATTACTACTACACGCCACTAAACTGAGCGCAAAAAGAACTGTTATACAAGCAACGCAGGATCGAAATAACATGCTTTTTCTCCCTTGCTCAAAACTTTATTGTAGAAGGCAATGCAAGAAAAGAATGTGGTGATTCGATAAGTGGTGGAAAGCAAGAATGAAAGGCTAGGCAGAAATTTTTGAGGTGAACGTAAAAAAGCCACTCCGAAAGTGGCTTTGCTTACACTAAAACTTAGCGTGCGCGGTAAGTGATGCGACCCTTTGTTAAGTCGTAAGGGGTCATTTCAACTTTCACACTGTCACCCGTTAAAATACGAATATAGTGTTTACGCATTTTACCAGAAATGTGAGCAATCACTTCATGACCGTTTTCTAAACGTACACGAAACATAGTGTTAGGAAGCGTTTCGGTGACAACGCCTTCGAACTCAATGAGTTCCTCTTTATTGGCCATAGCCTACCTGAGTATCAAATTGGAAAGGCGCAAATTATAGGCAATTTATCTGCAAAAATCAAGATGCTTAATCCTATACGCCGATCATCTGTTAGTAAAATAAGCGAATCATCGGTTTATACTTTTTCTGTAAAAATGGGCCTGTTTAGGTTGTCAGTTCGGTCAATCGCAGTTAATCTAATTTCAATCTTTTTAAGTATAAATGAAGTACATACAAGGAAGGTTTTTGCGTGGGTCAGCTAACAGATGCATCGGTTGTATTGCGATTAGGCTACCAAGCGATTCGTCGTGCGGGGTTGCCAACCGAAGAAATTTTAACAAAAGCTGGTGTGGCCTTAAATCAGGTCGAAGCCAATGAGCGAACGCCTTTAAATGCACAATATGCGTTTTGGGTTGCGGCTGAGGAAGTCAGTAAAGACCCTGATATTGGTTTACATCTGGGGGAACATTTGCCACTTTACCGTGGGCAAGTGATTGAACATTTGTTTATTTCTTCAGAAAACTTTGGTGAAGGTCTAAAACGCGCTTTGGCTTATCAACGCCTAATTAGTGATGCTTTTGATGCTAAATTGGTAGTGGAAGATGGTCGCTGCTATTTAACCAATGGTGTGCAGCCAGGGGCAGAAAATATCGTTAATCGTCATTTTTCTGAATGCGCCATGTCGGGTGTTTTACGATTCTTTAAATTTATTACTGAAGGTCGTTTTCAGCCCATTTATATCGACTTTAACTTTAGTCAAGGCGCTACTGATGATGAATATTTCCGTGTCTTTGAATGTCCTGTGAGTTTGGGGCAGAAAGAAACGCGTTTGTATTTTGATCCGAGTATTTTGGATTATCCGCTGTGGCAGGCAGAGCCAGAGTTGTTGCAATTAAATGAACAGTTGGCATTGGAAAAGCTACAGGAACTGGCGCGTTATGACTTGGTTGGTGAAGTGCGCCGTGCTATTGGTTCAACCTTAGAAAGTGGTGAAACCACCTTGGAAACAGTAGCGGCGCAATTGAATATCACACCACGCCGTTTGCGTACACAATTGAGCGAAGCCAATACCAGTTTTCAGCAAATTCTGTCAGATTACCGTTGTCGTTTGGCTAAACGATTATTATCGAATACCAATGAAAGTGTGGAGCGGATTGTATATTTAACGGGTTTTTCAGAGCCTAGTACTTTTTATCGTGCCTTTAAACGCTGGACCAATGAAACCCCAGTGGAATATAGAAAACGTAAACAGCGTTAAATTACCTCTTAAGTCCCTCCTAAAAGGAGGGATTTTTTCATTCCTTTAATTTTGTAGATCTGTGGTTTGTCTTCTATAAGGCGGGATTAGGGGGAGGAAAATTTTAAAAAGAGATTATTCTGGCATGTTTAACCAATGTGGACCTAAAGGAACTTTCGGTAAATCAAACTGTTCAGGATAATGTGCCTGAATAAAATACAAACCATCTGGCGGGGCGGTAATCCCCGCAGCTTTACGGTCTTGAGCTGCAAAAATTTGGTCAATATGCTCAATGTCATACAAACCTTGCCCAATCTCCAAAAGGCAACCCATTATATTGCGTACCATGTGATGCAAAAATCCATCGGCTTGAATATCTAATACCAAATAATTGCCGTGACGAATTAAGCGGCAATGGCTGACATGACGGACAGGCTGATTGGACTGACAGGCTGCAGCACGAAAGCTTTCAAAATTATGTGTCCCTTCAAATTTCTGCGCAGCTGCAATCATTTTATCGACATCTAAGGGATAATAAGCGTGGGTGACTTGTTTGTGCAGCAAGGCTGGGCGTTGTGGATTGTTATACACGACATAGCGATAACGCCGTGCCTGAGCCTTAAAACGAGCATGGAAGTCCATATCCATCGTTTTAATCCATTGAATTGCAATGTCTTTGGGGAGTTGGCTGTTGGCACCCATTAACCAACCGCGTTCAGGGCGAATGGCATGCGTATCAAAATGTGCCACCATATTTGTTGCATGCACGCCTGCATCGGTACGTCCTGCACCATGTAAAATAATGGGCTCATCGGCAATTTTACTCAGAACTTTTTCAATGGTTTCCTGCACACTGGGTACGCCTGCTTGCTGGGTTTGCCAACCCCGATACCGAATGCCACAAAACTCTATTCCGATTGCAAAACGCTGCATAATCACCTCAAATCACACTGAAGACTGCCAATGCGCATACCACTGTGCAAGGCTGTCGTATTGTAAATACATTTTTAAGGCTTTGGCATAAAGATCTGCGTGACTTTGGCAATCACTGATTAAAATTTTACTGTCCTGTAACCACTGGCTGATCGCATAGCGTTGCTGCATGCCACCAAAAGTAACTTGTGTGGTGAGAATCACGGCACATTGTTGAGATTGCAAGGCCTGAATTAACGCAATCACTTCGGCATTGACTGCCATATTGCCTGTACCATAACTCTGTAAAATCAGGCAGTGTGGTGGCTGTTGCTGTAAGGCTTTTAAATTATCGACCAAAGCAGAAATGGCAATTGGCTGCAACATCCAATTCAGGCAGTTAAAGTGCTGGGCTTTTTCAATATGCTGAGTTCTAATCTTGAATGCTGGTTCATTCTGCGATTTGCTCTCCGTGCAAGCCAAAGCGGACTGTCCTGTAAATGCATTTAACTCTGTGGTATGTTGTTTTAGTGCCGTTGCGGCATGAATCAGTTGATGATGGAAAGCAAGATATACGCCCGGAGTCACTTGATGAATCTGTTGTAGAGCAAAATTTAGGTTGTCTAAGGCATCACTAAATTCACGGGTATCTGTACCTTGTGCATTGAGTAAGGGATATTGGCTACCCGTGAGAATGACATGAGTACTTTGGACTAAAAAACGTGCTAAGACTGCACTGGCATAGCTGAGCGTGTCTGTGCCATGTATAATGACGAAATGTTGAAAATTATCTTGTTGTAATTTTTGAATATATTGAATGAGCTGTAACCAGTCTGCTGCTGTACATGCGCTACTGTCTTTAATGACAGGGGCAACAAAGCACTCAATCTCTAAATTTAGTGGCAAAACCTGTGTCACACGTGGCAGGAATTGCTCGGCAGGCATTGGGCTTAGTGGTTCACCGACACAGCCAAAAGTGCCGCCCATGTAGATTAACGCAATTTTTTTCATCATAAAAAAAAGCAGCCAAGAATGACTGCTTAATCTTAATCTGATTTGAATTAAGAAGCGATTTGATTCAGTAACTGATCTGCACGTTGGCGTTGTTCAGCAGAGTAATGAGCGTCTTGTTCACCAAGCAAAGCTTTCGCTGCATCATACGCGCCCAATTCAACATATTGGCTTGCTAAGTCTAAGTTCAACTGAACTTCATCCACTTGGGATAAGTCTGGAAATGATTTCACCAAAGGATCATTCAGATCAATATCTGTACCGATGAAGGTTGCAGCAGCTTCATGCGCAATACTTGGTGCAGCAATGACTTCTTCAGGTTCAATTGCAGGCTGAAGCTTGGTTTCTGCAGCAGGCGTATTGTCAAATGTGAAATTAAAATCAGGTGGTGCAGATTCAGCTTTTGCTTCAACCACAGGTGCGCTTTCTGGTGTCGAAAAATTGAAGTCCAAACTTGGGGCTTCGACTGCAGCGGCTTCACTGACTTTTGATTCTGGGGCTGCTGTTTCTGCTGTGGTTTCAGTTGGGCTTGATGCTAAATCAAACGTGAAATCGAGTGGTTTAACTTCCTCAGCAGGGCTTGCACTTGGTTGAGCTGTAATTGCAGGTGCTTCAGTCTTTGCTTCTGCTGGTGCAGAGTCTAGTGAGAAATTAAAATCCAGTGCAGCAGGTTCTGCCGCTTTTTCAACCATAGGCGCAGCTGCAGGACTCAAATTTAACGATGAGGTATTAAATTCTAAAGCTGCATCAGGTTCTGCAGTTTTATTTAAAGTCAGTTCGTGCTGTAACTGGTCAAAAGAAGCCGTTTGATTTGGTGTGCTTACAGGTGTAGTAAGATCTAAGCTACTTGGAGCCGTGGTCGGCACTTCATTTGCTGATTTTTCAACAATATCTTCATGTGAATGAATGGCTTTTTTTGCTTCAGCTTGTGACAGAATATCATCAAGCTCTAAAGAACGTAAATGATTCAGCAATTGCTCAATTGCAAATTCATCTTTTTGTTGCAAATGAATATCAAGCAATAACAAATACAAACCATGCAATGAGTTATCACGTTTTAATGCTTGGTTAATTTGCGCTTCTGCAGCAAAGAAATTACGTTCTTTGATCAGGTTTTCAATGTTGGTTTGGATTTTTACAGGGACAGGGGTAGAGTGTTGTAGTGTTGGAACAACCTCTTCAGCCACCACCGATTTCTGTGCAACTTTTTTACTTGTCCCAGTTTTCTTGGCACTAGTTTTGGCTGGCGCTGCTGTTATCTTGTTGCTTGGTTCGGCTTCTTTACTTGCTTCACGCTTTTTCAAGAAAATTGCGATCACCAGTAGCAAAATAAACGGAATCACATAAATCAGCATGTTTATACCCCTTGAGGATGTGGTACTTGTTTGACCTTATCCCAAAAAAATCATTGTGTGTAACATTTAGTGTTTTGGCTTATTTGCGGCTTGTTGTTTTTGCAATTGTTGTTGCAGTTCAGCAAGGCGCGCGTTGAGTAATTGAATTCTGTGATCCTTCTGACGTAATGCCAATTCTAATTCTGTTACGTTTCTCTGTAATTTAACGGTTTTCTCACGAGATGTCATAACTTTTAATGACAAGTCGCCCGAAGTTTGTGTGGATTGAGTGTTCTTCTTGGCAGAACCATGGGTCGAGTCCTGTTGATTTTCTGCCACAAGACTCATTTCTGCTTGATTTAAACGATATTTGGCTTTGCCTGATTGTGGTGCGCTGGCTCTTTCTGGTTGTGGAATCGCGACTTTTTTCTCTGGTTTAGAGTTAGCTTGTGCATGTAAATTTAAGGTCGCACCACGACGTAAACGATTGGCATCACCTTGAATAAAAGCATGTTCATTATTGGCTTTAATTTGCTGCATCACTTCAGCAACAGGGCGGTTGTTTTCACCCGCAATGCGTGAGGCAATGGCCCATAATGATTCATTCGATTGTACTACATGTTGGGTATTGACTGCAGGCTTGGCTGTGGCAGGGCTTGGTTTAGCCTGTGTAGCCGCTGTTTGTGCAGGCTTTTCCGCGGCGGCAACAGGCTGAGTTTGTGCTAATTGCTTCGTGCGTTGCTGTTCAGCAAATTTTTGTACCAATGGATCAGCCGATTGTTGTGCGGTGACTGAAGTAGTAGCTGTAGATGCAGTTGGTGTTGGGTTGTTATTTCTTTGTCCTGGTGCTGCTTTTGGAGCAGCAACAATCGTATTTTCATTTGCTGCGCTACGGCTTGGCGCAGTTTGGATTACTGTTACTACTTGATGGTTTAATGCAGGTGGTCTATTGCGTTGAATGGTTAAGGGTGCTTCGAAGGCTTGTTGTTCAATTGCTTTGGGTGTTTCAACCTGATAGGTCGCACTTACAGGTAAATTTAAAGCAATATCTTGCTCATTGACAATCATGATAGGCGTTAAAGCTTGTTCATTGCTGCGTTGCATAGCTGCCAATGGAGCAGGTGAACTGCGTTTTAAAGGTGTGCGAATATGTTGCAGGCGGGTTGCATTGCCTTCTTTAATTTTAACTACAATATTCAACTCAGACTCAGTTAACGGTCGGGATGAAGTAATGGTGATGACCCCTGTGCCGTTACTGTTACGACGTGTAAAAAAGTTAAGATGACCTGGTGGGCGGTGACTCGCACCAATTGACATCAGATCGTCAGCCGTAGCTAAACTGACATCAATCACTTCATTAACATTCGATTGACGAAAGTTGATTTCGGCATAGAGCAATTCCCCAGTGGTTGACTGAATTTGAATCGGGTCAACATTCATTGCATACATTTGCTGTGAAGCCAGAATAGATAAAATAGCGATCTTTAATTTGTTATATACAGTCATCTTAATTGTTAGCTCGGTCATTTATCGCAAGGCGAAAAGGATAGAGTAGCGAGTTGTAGGGCGATTGTAAAATATTAACATGTTGATTACATAAAAAAGCCAGTCTAATTTGACTGGCTTGTTAAGATCGATCACGGAATCGAAAATGATTCAGTGTTGTAGACGAGGCTTAAGCATTTTTGTAATCAATTAAGATTCGTAACATACGACGTAATGGCTCTGCTGCACCCCAAAGTAATTGGTCACCTACAGTGAATGCACCGAGGTATTCTTTACCCATGTTCATTTTGCGTAAACGACCAACAGGTACTGTTAAAGTCCCTGTAACGGCAACTGGGGTAAGATCGGTCATTGATGCTTCGCGTGTATTTGGTACCACTTTTGCCCATTGGCTCGATTGACGAATCATATCTTCAATTTCGTTCAATGGAACGTCTTTTTTCAGCTTCAATGTGATTGCTTGAGAGTGACAACGCATTGCACCAATACGCACACAATGACCATCAATTGGAACGATCTGCTGATTGCCTAAAATCTTGTTGGTTTCAACCTGACCTTTCCACTCTTCTTTTGACTGACCGCTTTCAAGCTGTTTGTCGATATATGGAATGAGAGAACCCGCTAAAGGCACACCAAAGTTTGCCGATGGGAAACCTTCGCCACGCTGTAATTCGGCAATTTTGGAGTCGATGTCTAAAATGGGTGAACGAGGATCATCTAACAAGTCTTTGGTGTTGTTGTACAAGTAGCCCATGCCTGTGATCAGCTCACGCATGTTTTGCGCACCTGCACCAGAAGCTGCTTGATAGGTCATTGACGTTGCCCATTCCACCAAATTGTTTTGGAATAATGAACCCAAGCCCATCAACATGAGTGAAACAGTACAGTTGCCGCCCACAAATGTTTTGGTGCCATTTACCAAGCCATCTTTAATGACATTCATGTTGACTGGATCAAGTACGATAATCGCTTCATCATCCATGCGTAGGGTAGATGCAGCATCAATCCAGTAACCATTCCAACCTTCTGCTTTAAGCTTTGGGAAAACGGCAGAAGTGTAATCACCACCTTGACAGGTAATAATGACATCCATTTGCTTCAGACTTTCAATATCTGTTGCATCCATAAGTGCTGGGGCAGTCTTACCACCAAACGCTGGTGCTTCACCGCCAGCATTACTGGTAGAGAAATAGAATGGCTCAAAATGAGCAAAATCATTTTCTTCAACCATACGTTGCATAAGGACGGAACCCACCATCCCGCGCCAACCGACCAGACCTACTTTCATGTCACTTTGCCTCGGTGCGTTAAAAAATAATAAAGGAATGTAAGTCTATCAAAAGGGGACACAACTGCAAGCATTACATGAACAAAACATGAGTATTATTGAGTGAAATCTCGTGTTTGTGTTACATACAAAATTGATAACTTTGGTTTTCATGTAAAAACCAAAAAAAATACAAAAGAGTAAAGCAAGATGATTTGGGTAAAAGGGCTTGCAATATTAGTCATTTGGTTAAGTTTTTGGTCACTGATTCCACGCGATGAATGGTGGATTCGGGGCGCAGATTTTCCACGTTTACAGATCTTGGTTTTAGGCATCATTGCCTTTGTTTTGCTCCTGATTTGGGAGCAGGAGTGGGATATGTCTAGCCAAGTGATTTTGATTGGACTGATTGCGGCTTTGGCTTATCAGCTCAAAATGGTCTTGCCCTATACCTTGCTGTGGAAAAAACAGGTTAAACAAGTCCGCCCTGAACAGTTAAATCCTGAAAAACAGATTTCATTAATCGTGTCCAATGTCCTGACACCAAATCAGAAATATCATCTGTTGATTGAACATATTCAAGCCTTAAAACCAGACTTGGTATTGACTTTAGAAACTGATTTGGCATGGCAACAAGCCTTGTCTGTGATTGAAGCCGACTATCCTTATCGGGTCGCTGTGCCTTTAGATAATTTATATGGCATGCATTTATATAGCCGTTTGCCGTTACAAAACAGTGAGATCAAATTTATTCTGAGTGATGAAATTCCATCTATTCATACCAGTGTGATTTTGCGTTCTGGGCAACCTGTACAATTGTATTGTTTGCATCCCAAACCTCCGAGTCCGACTGAAGCCAAAGATTCAGTTTTAAGAGATGCCGAATTGTTAATTGTAGGCGATCAAATCAAAGATTTAGATGAAAGCTGTATCGTGATGGGAGATTTAAACGATGTAGCATGGTCGCGGACGACACGCTTGTTTCAGCGGATCAGTGGTTTGCTCGACCCGCGCGTTGGGCGGCACTATATCAATACCTTTCATGCCGATTATCCTTTATTGCGTTGGTCATTAGACCATGTTTTTCATAGTACCGATTTTGCATTGGTGGATATGCAGCGTTTAGCGCATATCGGTTCAGATCATTTTCCTATATATGTTGTATTGCAAACTGGACGGGTGTTTGATCGAATTCAAGATGAATTACCGCAAACCGATGTCGATGAGCAAGAAGCTCAACAGGCGATTCAGGAGGGGATTGAAAAAGCAGAGCGAGAAGAAAAACTGGTGACAGATGAAATTGCACAACCATATAAAGCGCAGAATAAATCAGTATAGAAATTAAACGAAAAGTGTACGAAATGGCTTACACGGATTTAGGCGCATGACGCATGTTTTATTCTGACTGATCTGGTTAAGATTAATTCATCAGCACAAGGACTCGGGAACGGAATATCCCATTAAGGAAGACGATGCTGATGGATAAACATCAAGGATATGATGTAGGTAAGGAACGCCACACAACAAAATAACAATAAGTTTTGAAAGCACAACCTCATGAGCCCGAGTTTTACAGGATGTAGAACTCGGGCGATGATTTTTTTAGGGCTTTTTTTTCACTCTCATTTTTTTTATACATATTAAATTTCAATCAGCTCGATTCAGTTTTAAGGCTTTAGGTGTGTTTTGACTGCAAAACTTGCTGATATAAATCTAAGGTTTGATGACACATATCTGCCAAGCTGAACAATTCAACAGGGGCGACACTTTGCGGTGTTTCCAGATGCAATTGTGCTGCATTGAATAAAGCGACTTGGTCATCTACCGCGATGAGTCCTTGCGGATACAGTTGTGACAGAATTTCAGCCACACCACCACGGTTCCAGCCAATCACAGGTGTTCCTACCGATAAAGCCTCAAGCGCAGTGCGTCCAAAGGTTTCTGCCTGATTGGAAAGTGAAAGTACAATATCGCTAAACGCAAGCCACTCACGAATGTCAGAACGGTGTCCAACAAAGGTTATCGCTTCGGTCAAATGTTTATCCTGAATATTACGTTCCAGTTCCTGTAAATAAGCTGCTTTTTTAACATCTGCACCACCTACTACTACAGCATGAACCTGGGGATGCTGGGTTTTTAATTTCGCAATCAGATCAATCAATGTTTCATGACCTTTTAAGCGGGTGATACGTCCCGGCAAACAAATTAAAAACTTATGTTCAAGTTCTGGGAAATCTTGATAGGTATGTTGAATCCATTGTGCCGAAGGTTGATACCCATGCGGAAATGCAGCAGGGTCAATCCCACGATAAATGCGGACAATATCTTCTGGTGGGCAGTTTTGATAATGATCACGAATGTATTTGACCACACTGTCAGAAACTGCAATCACTTTTTCCGCTTGAGTCATAATTTGACTGTAACGGTTAACTGAATAAAAACCATGTACCGTTGAAATTAAGTGTGGGCGCTTTTCGGCTGGCATCCCTTATAGGGCAAAATGAGTCAGCCATGCAGGTACGCGGGAACGTACATGCACAATATCAGGTTGATGTTGCATAATCAGTTGGCGTAAAGGACGGATTTGCCACAAGCTTGATAATGATTTTTTGTGGATGGCTAACTTTAAATGGGTGGAACCTTCAGCCTCAAGTTGGTTGACCATCCGTCCGCCATTCGACACCACCAATGACGTATGCCCTTGAGCGACTAAAGCTCGGGCGATTTCGAGCGTACCGCGTTCTACACCACCACTGTTTAATTCGGGTAATAACTGCATGACTTTCATGAGTCTTTCCTTCTGCCGTGCAGATTAGTAAATATTATCATAACCTTCGGGGCGGCTCTTAAACCGACGATGAAACCACATATATTGGGTAGGGGCGATCCGTAATTGCTGCTCAATAATGAAATTGGTACGCGTTGCATCTGCGACTTCATCTGCGCTTGGAAAATCTAGCAGTTCAGGTTCAATCAAGACTTTATATTGCGGGTTGGAAAGCTCACCTGTACGGTAGAAATATAACGGAATTGCTGCGGCCTTGGTCATTTTAAGTAAACGACGATGCGCCGTAACTGTCGCTGCAGGGACGCCAAAAAACTGTGCCATAACACCTTGTTTTAAACCAAAGTCCTGATCTGGACTATACCAAATGGCACGACCATTTTTTAAGTGACGGATTAAACCACGCATGTCATCGTGGTCAATTTGATGACCGTAAATGGTGGCGCGACAACGGTAAATCAGCATGTCCAGTAAAGGATTATTTTGTGGACGATAGACCACATCGGGGTCAAAATATTGTGCACAGACATAGCCGCCTGCATCTAGCAGAGTAGAATGTGTGCCTAACAATAAAACTCCACGTCCAGCTGCTTGGGCTTGCTGAATATGTTCTAAACCTTCAACCTGAGTACGTCCTTTAAACCACTGTGGACAGTACCACGCATTTAAGGTTTCAAATACGCCGAGCATCTGATCGACAAAGACTTGTCGAGCATTCTCTTGAACTTGAGCCTCACTCCACTCAGGAAAACACACTTCCAAATTGCGTAATGTTGTTACACGACGTGATTTCATGCTGTTAAAGGCAAGATTGCCTAAAAACTGTGCCAGACGATACTGAATTGCCCACGGTAAAATGGCTAAAATCATTAGGCAGACAATACCAATCCAAATGCCCCAATATTTTGGCAACAGGAAAGACCATTGAAATTCGCCTGGTTGATATTCAGTGTGTTGACTCATAATGACCGTGTAAAGTGTTGTATCGTTGCAGTTTAGCACGAACCGATTTTAAAATTTAAAAGCATCCGTCCAATGGGAAAGATGCTTAAAACGATTTTTGCAAAGCTTTGGTGTAAGGAATATGCCCTGTGCTTAAAAAGTTAGGAACAATCACTTAAGCCAATATGCTTAGTTACCATTCGCCAAGTTTTCCAGTTCGTCCCAACGCTCCAGTTTTTCCAGCAACTCTTCATCAATTTCTGCTAAACGCTGTGAAGCTTTGGTGGCTGCATCGGCATCTGTTACAAACCAAGAGCCATCCGCCAGTTTTTCAGCCAATTCGGTTTGTTCCTGTTCCAGTGCTTCAATTTCACCAGGCAGCTGTTCTAAAGCACGTTGATCTTTATAGCTCAATTTTACTTTTTTGGCTGTTGGCGCTGCTGCAGCCGCTTCGGCTTTGGCAACGGCCTTTTTAACATCACTTTTTTGATCAACCACAGTTTGGTCTGGGCGTTGCTGCAAGTAGTCCTGATAGCCGCCAATATATTCATCAATATTGCCTTTGCCATCAAATACCCAAGTCGAAGTCACCACGTTGTCCATAAAGGCACGGTCGTGTGAAATTAGCAATAAGGTGCCTTTATAGTCGCTGAGCATTTCCTCTAGCAACTCTAAAGTGACCATATCCAAATCGTTGGTCGGCTCATCCATCACAATCAGGTTAGATGGTTTGAGTAATAATTTGGCCAGTAAAATACGGTTGCGTTCTCCGCCAGACAAGGCTTTAACTGGCGTGCGCGCACGTTCTGGTGAGAATAAAAAGTCTTGTAAATAACTATAAATATGACGACGTTGTCCGTTCACATCAACAAAGTCTGAACCTTCAGATACGTTATCTTTGACTGACTTTTCCAAATCTAAGACGTTACGTAATTGGTCAAAATAGGCAATTTCAAGTTGTGTACCTGTTTTGACAGAACCGCCATGCTCAATTTCACCTAAAATAGCTTTAATCAGAGTGGTTTTACCGACACCGTTATCACCAACTAGACCAATACGGTCGCCACGTAATACCAGTGTAGAAAAGTCTCTAATAATTGGAGCTTGATTGCCAAAGGCCACTTGTAAATGTTCAATATCAAAGACCAGTTTACCTGAGCGATTGGCTTCTTGCGCTGCCATATTAACTTTGCCTTGTTGGAAGCGACGCGCTTTGGACTCTTCACGTAAGGCTTTTAAGGCACGCACACGTCCTTCGTTACGTGTACGACGTGCTTTAATGCCTTGACGAATCCATGCTTCTTCTTCGGCCAGTTTTTTATCAAACAGCGCATTTTGTTTTTCTTCGGCTTCTAGTTGCTGTGCTTTTAAATCTAAATAACGTGAATAGTTACCTTCGTAGCTGCGTAATACACCACGATCTAACTCGACAATGCGGGTGGCAATACTGTCTACAAAAGCACGGTCATGCGAAATAAACAGCAGCGTTAAATTATTTTGATCGAGTAAGAATTTTTCTAGCCATTCAATACTTTCCACATCTAAGTGGTTGGTCGGCTCATCCAGCAACAACACGTCAGGTTGGGTGAGCAGGGCACGTGCCAACAATACACGACGTTTACGTCCCCCGGATAAATCGGCTAAGTCGGCATTTGGATCAAGTCCCATTTTGCTTAAAATGGCATTGACCTTATTTTCCAGTGCCCAGCCATCTAGCTGATCTAGCTTGTGTTGCAGGTTCCCCATACGGTCACAGGCATCCATATCGCCCAATACACAGGCATCGCTGGCTTCGTGATAGGCTTTTAATACTGCAGCAGCTTCACCTGCACCATCGGCCACAATATCGGCGACTTTGCCTGAATCCATGGGTACATCTTGCGCCAACATGGCAATCGTGATGCCATTTTGAATGGACACTTCACCTGCATCGGGCAGTAAACTTCCTTCAATCAGTTTAAGTAGAGTAGACTTACCTTCTCCGTTACGGCCAATCAAACACACTCGTTCGCCACGTTCTAGGTTAAAATTCGCGCCGTCGAGCAAGGCAGGTCCACCAAATGCAAGTTGGACATCCCTTAAAGTAATATAGGCCATAGTGTTTCCTAAAAAATCTCAAATGAGGATTTGAAATGACTAAACAAAGTATAGATGATCAGGCGTCATTTTCCGCACCCATTGAAGATTTGCAAGTGCGAATTGCATTTTTGGACGATTTAGTTGAGCAATTGAATGAACAAGTGGTTCATCAAAGTTTGGAAATTGCTGATTTAAAGAAACAAATGCAGTTGTTATATCAGCGGGTGGAGTCGGCAGATTTGTCGGATGGGATTGCAACATTTGACCCAATGACCAATCGCCCGCCACACTATTAATCAACCGTACTTAATCAAAGATATTGGTTTCAGTACTGAATTTAATTTGACCTTTGCTGTACTTCCCGCTGTAATGCTCGGCTGCTGTGCCTGAATCCTTTAAACCCTATTGTGTTCGCTAAAGTTTATGTCCTCTAAAGTTGTATTACTTGACCTTGAAAATAATCTGCCTACCGCGACTTTGTTGCGAGAAATTATTGAACATCATCCGAGTGTGTATTTGTTTAATTGTGCAGGAAAATTTGAATATAACTTGCAGGATCTAACCGAGTTCGCTGGTTGGATCAGTACGGGGCAGCTTATGATTTTAGAAAGTCCGCGCGCAGAGTTTAAAGAGTTTGAATATGCGGTGGTGGTGGGGCAACTGATGGCACTGTTAGAGCCAGAAACACACGTTGAAGTGATTTCTGCGGCTGACAGTATTCAAATTTTAATGGAAATGTTGCAAGCATCTGAAATTGCTTGTCACCTGATTCATATTCAGCCTGAAACGCAATCTGGAAAAAGCAAAAATCGTTTACCCAGTCCAACGGCAATCCGTAGCAAACCTGAATTGCTGTTGGTAAAAAAGTATTGTGATGCGTTGGCAAAAATGTCAGGCAAGCCAACCAACTTAGAAGCTTTAAAAAACTCGATAGCCAATATTTTGCAACTTGAGGCAGATAAAGTGCAGCATGTGGTTGGCATGTTGATAAGTCTGAAAATTGTAAAGCGGGTGGATGAGCAAATTAGCTTTCGTAAAAAAGTGCTGAAACAATGGGTTCAACTTGACCTAAATGCCGCGGTAGAACCTGTACAAGAGGCGACAGTTACTTCTACAATCGTTGCGCAAACTGAAGCTGAAGATTTGCATCCTCAGCATGCGTTGTTTAAAAACTTTAGCCAAATTGACCCTGTGCAATGGGAAATCGCCAAAAAGTTACGTGAGCTAAAAGGTGAAAAACCAAAAGATATTTATGAGTTGCGTGATTTGCTGGAACGATTATTTCCAAAATCTGATATTCGTTTATTGCTCAAAGAACTGATTGAAAAAGGCTATATTTATTGGAATGGACATGAAGTTCTATATAGTCATGAAATGTTTTTAAGCTAAGTTTTAGAATTTTTCGATTAATGGCATGAGTCGATTTAAAACCCATCTGCAAGATAGTTTTTTATCGATGCGACTGATTTAATTCATCATTTATCAACCATTTAAAGTTTTGAAAATGATGCCTTTTCACGTAAGACAATTTTAAGCTGTTTGTAGGCAGATAGACTAAAACAGTTGAAATAAATAAATCACAGCTTATTTTAATCTTGCGTTTTATATTGTGCTTATGCAACTCTAATATAAGAATAGAAAGGTTGTACTATGGAAAATACTGGAATTTGGGTTGCCGTTGCCATCATCATATTTGTGATGGGCTCTATTTTTGGTCTGCGCGTTAGCCCAAGAGAAAAAGCTTTGGGATTGATGCGTGAAAAAGCCCGAAAAATGGGACTACATCCACGTTTGGTGGTTGCACCTGATTGGACAAAAATTCCGAAAGCTACGGAATCACGTGCCAGTATGGTGGCGTATTACAGCGTACTCATTGCCGATGCACGTTTACCATTAATGCGTGCTTTGGTGAAAGATCAAAAGCTAGAGCTGCTACATGGTGATGATAAATTCCAAGACTTACCCATTGCATTAAAGGGTATTTATGCTATTGATATGCAGGCAAACTGTGTAGGAATCTATTGGAATGAAGAAGCAGATCTTCGCGCAACTCAATTAGATGAGATGAAAGCTTTTTTACATAGCTTGGCTGAACGTTAATTTTAAACCATTAAATAGGAAATACGGTTACTTATGGCGAACGCTCCTCGGTCCACATCCAAAAGCACTGCAGCCAAATCTGAAGCTGGTCACAAACGTGCCTTAGTGATTGTGGAGTCGCCTGCAAAAGCGAAAACAATCAATAAATATCTTGGTTCGGACTACATTGTGAAGTCCTCGGTTGGTCACGTTCGTGATTTACCAACCAGTGGTAGCGCAAAAACCACAGAAAAGAAAACCGCCACCCGAACCAAACTGACCGAGGCTCAGAAAGCTGAAAAAGCTCAACAAGCATTAGTCAACCGTATGGGGGTTGATCCTGAACATGACTGGAAAGCACATTATGAAGTGCTGCCAGGCAAGGAAAATGTTGTCGCGGAATTAAAAAAACTGGCATCGCAGGTCGATGAAGTCTATCTCGCAACGGACTTGGACCGTGAAGGGGAAGCGATTGCGTGGCACTTAAAAGAAGTCATTGGTGGAGATGACTCACGTTATCAACGTGTGGTGTTTAACGAAATTACCAAAAATGCTATTCAAGAAGCCTTTAAGCATCCTGCGCGTTTAGATACCAACAAAGTCAATGCCCAACAGGCGCGCCGATTCTTAGACCGCGTGGTGGGTTTTATGATTTCGCCACTGCTTTGGGAAAAAATTGCCCGTGGTTTATCGGCAGGACGTGTGCAGTCAGTTGCAGTTAAGCTAGTAGTAGAACGTGAACGTGAAATTCGTGCCTTTGTACCTGAAGAATACTGGCAAGTCTTTGCAGATACTAAATCAGCAAAAGATGACATTCGCCTAGAAGCAGTTAAACAAGCGGGTAAAACCCTCAAGTTACGTAATAAAGCTGAAACTGATGCTTTACTGAACTTGATTAAAGATGCGCAATACACCGTATCTGCACGTGAAGATAAGCCGACCAAAGTCAACCCAAGTGCGCCGTATATCACGTCAACACTGCAACAGGCAGCGAGTACCCGTCTTGGTTTTTCAGTCAAGAAAACCATGATGCTGGCACAGCGTTTGTATGAAGCAGGTTTTATCACCTATATGCGTACTGACTCGACCTTTCTGAGTGATGATGCGGTCAATATGGTGCGTACACATATTGAAGCGGAGTTTGGTCAAAAATATCTGCCTGCTAAACCAAATCGTTATGGCAATAAAGCAGGTGCACAAGAAGCGCACGAAGCGATTCGTCCATCTAATGTTGCACTTAAAGGCGACAATTTAGTGGGTGTAGAGCGCGATGCACAGCGTTTATATGATCTGATTTGGCGTCAATTCGTGGCCTGTCAAATGACACCAGCCGAATATTTGTCATCGACCATTTTAGTGGATGCCAATGGTGTTGAGTTAAAAGCCAAAGGTCGTACGCTGGTTTTTGATGGTTTCACCAAAGTGCGTGGGCAAAACAAATCGGATGATGATGTATTACTGCCAGCAGTTAAAGTCGGTGAAATTCTTAAATTAGAAAAGCTTGTTCCATCGCAACACTTTACCAAACCACCTGCGCGTTTTACTGAAGCTTCCTTGGTTAAAGAGCTTGAGAAAAAAGGCATTGGACGTCCATCGACCTATGCTGCGATTATTTCGACCATTCAAGACCGTGGTTATGTCAAACTAGAAAACCGTCGTCTTTATGCCGAAAAAATGGGCGAGATTGTTACAGACCGCCTGGATGAAAGTTTTAATAATCTGATGAACTATGACTTTACAGCAGACTTGGAAGGTCAGCTAGATAAGGTTGCAGATGGTGAACGTGACTGGAAAGACTTACTCAACAGTTTTTATGGTGATTTCAAACAGCGTTTGACCAATGCACAGGGCGAACAAGGCATGCGCCGTAATCTCCCTGTAGAAGTTGATGCAGTACATTGTAAAGAATGTTCACGCCCAATGCAGATTCGTACAGGTACAACTGGGGTATTTTTGGGATGTTCAGGCTATAACTTGCCACCGAAAGAACGTTGCAAGGGAACACTGAACCTGACACCTGTAGAATCGCTTGCAGCATTGTCAGATGATGATGCCGCTGAAACTGCGGATTTGATGTCTAAAAAGCGCTGCCCAATTTGCGAAACGGCCATGGACAGTTATGTGATTGATGGTGGTCGTAAACTGCACATTTGCGGGAATAACCCAGACTGTGCAGGTTTCGAACTAGAAGAAGGCGAGTTCAAAATTAAAGGCTATGATGGCCCAACCATTCCGTGTGACAAGTGTGATGGCGAAATGCAGTTGAAAACTGGTCGCTTTGGCCCTTATTTTGCCTGCACAAGTTGTGAAAACACACGTAAAGTACTCAAGAATGGTCAGCCTGCGCCACCGCGTGTTGATCCAATTAAAATGGAACATTTACGCTCAACCAAACACGATGATTTCTTTGTGTTGCGTGATGGTGCAGCAGGCTTGTTTTTGGCAGCCAGTAAGTTCCCGAAAGTGCGCGAAACCCGTGCTCCGAAAGTGGCAGAGTTGCGTACGGTGGCAGAACAGCTTGATCCGAAATATCAGTTTATTTTGCAAGCACCTGATGTTGACCCTGAAGGGAATCCAACTTTGGTGAAATTTAGTCGTAAGAATCAAGCGCAATATATTGGTTCTGAAACAGCTGAAGGTAAGCAAACCAAATGGTCATTGGTTTACAAAGATGGTAAATGGGTTGAGGCTTAATTATCCAAATTACAAAATGCTGGCTTCGGTCAGCATTTTTTTAAATCATATAATTTGAAATGTGAAAAAATAAAAAACAGAGAGGTTTTGTGAATCTTAATCCGATGTGGGGGGCGAGTTTAAAGATAATAAGATTAAACTCGGTAAAGTGATTGCCTAAAGATATTTAAAGTATGTGGAAAAAAATCCGAATTTTATGCTTATTGCTGGTTTTACTGGTTGTTGCAGTCAATGCTTGGCGTGATCAGAACCAAGACTGGAATAAGCCCATCATCGTATTGTTACATCCAATCAATGCCGATGGACGATCAAATACCCAAAACTATATCAATACATTAAATATCAATAATTTAAATTCTGCTCAGGACTATTTGAAACAAGCTTCTTTACAGTATCGTGGGCAACCTATTGCGCTCTATTTCAAACAGGGGCGAGAATTAAAGCAGTTGCCACCGAAAGTGCCTGAGCAGGCATCGCTACTTAGCACCGTACTTTGGAGTTTAAAGTTCCGTTTTTACGCTTGGCAGCAACGACAAGGTAGTGATGGTCCGGCAACAGTGACGCTATACCTAAATTATTATGATCCGAGTCAAACTCAAATTTTGAAGCATTCCACCGCTTTACAAAAAGGCAAAATTGGCTCGGTGAATTTATTTGCTTCCGCTGCACACAGTGAGCGCAATACCATGGTGATGGTGCATGAATTACTGCATACTTTTGGTGCCACAGATAAATATGATTTGAGCACAGGTCAACCGATTTATCCGATTGGTTATGCAGACCCAAATCAGCAACCGTTATATCCACAACGACAGGCTGAACTAATGGCGGGTTATGTGCCACTTTCGCAAAGCAAAAGTAAAATGCCAGAATCGCTACAACAAACACGTATTAACGAAATCACTGCCATAGAGTTGGGTTGGAAATAATGTGGATAAGCATGCACTTATCCACATCTCCACAATATAACTTGTGTAAAAGTATGTGCTTGAGCATGACTTGAGTATGAATTGAGCCATTTATATTCATGGGTTTATTCCTAAACCGATCTGTTAAACTATTCATCCACCCAGCACGATGAGTCACTATGAGTTTAGCCAGCCTAATTGATGAATTGAACCCCCAACAAAAACAAGCAGCCACCACAGCACATCAACATAGTCTGGTTTTGGCAGGGGCAGGCTGTGGCAAAACCAAAACCATTGTGGCACGTGCAGCGTATTTAATTGATCAGGGTATTCCTGCTAATCAGATTCAAATTTTAACCTTTACCCGTCGTGCAGCCAGTGAAATTGTGGCGCGGGTTGAGTTAGCACTGGGTGAGCAAGCTAAGGGCTTGCGTGCTTCGACTTTCCATACTTTTTGTATGTATTTGCTGCGCCGTATCCCTAAAGCATTTGGCTTAGAGCAGTTTTCAATTATTGATCGTGATGATCAGTTAATGATGTTCCGTTTAATTCGTGGCAAAGATGATAAGAAAAACCCAAGTCAGTTACCCAAGCCTCAAGAATTATGTGACTTATATTCTTTTGCGCGAAATACCCGCCAAAAATTGAGTGTGGCATTAGAAAAACAACAGCCTGAATATTTGGCAATGAAAGACCAAATTGCCGAGATCATGCAGGAATATGAAAGCCGTAAACGTGCGCGTGGTTTTTTAGATTATGACGATATTTTGGCTGTGGTGGCTTCTGCATTGGCACAGTCTGAAGGTCTGGTCGATTATGTCGCGTCAATTTGTCAGCATCTTTTGGTCGATGAAATGCAGGACACCAATCCTTTGCAATGGGCTTTGCTTGAACCCTTAAAAGATCGGGTTAGTCTGTTTTGTGTGGGCGATGATGCACAGTCGATTTATGGTTTCCGTGGTGCAGATTTTGAAAATATTCATCATTTTACAGAGCGTGTACCCAACGCCCAAATTTTTAAATTAGAGCAAAATTACCGTTCTACACAGGAAATTTTAGACTTATCTAACTGGCTATTAGATCAAAGTGAAATTCGCTATAACAAGCATTTGCAGGCGCATCGTGGCGATGGCATCAAGCCCAAAATGCATATTTTCCCGAATGAATTTGATGAAGCCAAATGGATTGCGATTGATATTAAAGAGCGACATTTCTTACAAGGCGCGCCGTGGTCAGATCACATGGTTTTGGTGCGTTCGAGTTTTGCAGCACGACATATTGAAGCTGCGTGTATTGCGGCAAGTGTGCCGTATCGTTTTATTGGTGGCATGAAGCTCTTGGAAACCGCGCATGTGAAAGACTTGCTCAGTTTATTGCGGGTTATTGCCAATCCTTTAGATGATATTGCATGGATGCGTTTTCTCACTTTATGGAATGGCGTGGGTGATGTCGGTGCGAGTAAATTGGCACAGCAATTGTTACTCGAACCTACAATAGATAAGGTGATTGAAAAGCTGGAAAAATTTGGACGCTTGCCAGAAAAAACTTTATTGATCATGAAGCAAATGGATGTATTGCGACATGAAGTTGCGGCTTGTGTCGGATTAGGCATAGAAGCGATTCAGGAACAATTGGCAGAGAACTACAAAAAAGATTGGAACCGTCGTCAGGGTGATTTTCAGTTGGTGCAACAATTGGCAGGCAAGCATGCGCAGTTAAGTGAGTTTTTAGAAGAATACGTACTCGATCCTGTGTCTATTTCTGAAATTGAACGCCAGTCCGATACCGATGTGGTCACTTTAATCACCATCCATTCTGCCAAAGGCACCGAGCAAAAAGTCTGTTATGTGGCGAATGTGACTGCAGGTCAGTATCCACATGCACGGGCGCAGGGCAGTTTTGATGATATTGAAGAAGAACGTCGAGTGTTGTACGTGGCTTTAACCCGTGCCCAAAATGAACTGATTTTAACCAAGCAAAATTTTAATTTATGGGCGCGTGATACGGTAGATGAGCAAGGTCGCAAACTGGACAGTTATTTTTTGAATGATCTGACACGGCAGTTGTGTACGATGGAAACCCACCAGCATACCCGGCAGCAAACTGTGAAAAGTGCTTTGGTGGAACACCAAGTGATTAATTTAGATTTTGGTATAGATCTCGATTAAACTACGTCACATGGTTTCATGCAAAAAGTAGAGTAGGCGAGTGCTTTTTGATGTTTTTTGCCTATTTTAAGGTTGTAAGATGAAAATTTTAGTTCGTAGTTTAGAGCGTACTGTTACTGAAGAAGAATTGTTAAAACTTTTTCAGGAATATGGCACTGTAGAATCTTGTAATTTGGTGTTGGATGCTGCAACAGGAAAATCTAAAGGTTTTGCATTTGTGGAAATGCCACATGCACGTGAAGCAGTTAAAGCCATTAAAGCGTTGAATACTTTGCGTCTGCATGGACATGGAATACGTGTCAAAGCAGCAGAAGATAAGCCTGCATCAAAATAGTTCAAAGGGAGCAAAAATGCTCCTTTTTTATGCGTAAATTTTAGAAAAAACACGAGATTGGCACTGCATCGGTGCGCGATTTTATCGCAGTAAAAATAGTGTATTTTTTATTGGGCGTTGTAGCAAAATCGGTTTAATCTAAGCTTCTTAGAACGCTAAATTGAGGAAAGGCTCATGTCCCGTGTTGCTCGCTTTCATGCAGATCGTACCAATCAGAAATTATATTTCGCCCGTCTTTCATGTCAGCAGGCAGAGCAAACCGAGCATGTTCAGCAAGCGCAGGCACATCGTGAAGCTGCGGTGTTTCATTTAAATGGTGCCGTGTTGGCTTTTTTGCAGGAATTGGTACGGTATTATCGTTTAAATGACAGCAATCCAACTCTTAAATCAATTGAAGAACTGATGGCAGCCAAAGGACAGATTTCCCCTGAAGTGGCGATTTTGCAGCAACTGAGCAAATCGGGCTTTATTGCAGAGTTAAAACGCGCGTATCGTTTATGTCAGTACACACCTGAGCCGAGTGCACCAGAGCCTGAACAGGAAACGTCATCTAATTTAATTATTAAAGTCACACAATCTCCGCAAGCATGGCTACCAGATACGAAAATTTTGCGCGAATGGCATCGTGATTTAACCCAGTTGATTGATGGTTTTCGCAATGAAATGGTGGAATTTTAAGCCGACCAAACGCCCTTGAAAAAAATCTGATCAGCCCGATATAAATATTCTGAACGATGCAAAGAGCAAGCGCCTTTGCCACCATGTCCAGCATGGAGGATATATGTCTATAGAGCAATTGAAAGAATTATTTGGTAATCAGGAAGCAATTTTAGAGTTGGTTCAGCTTGAAGGTGGTGTGTTGGCATTGCGTAATGCAGGCTCAGAGAAAGAGCCATTGGTCAAAATCGAGTTCAATGACGACGTCAAAGCCATATTGGGCGATCAGACGGCGGTTGTTGCACAGCACATGATTCAAGCGGCATTATTTGGCTTATTGGAAAAACAAGTCAATGAATGGCATGCCGAAATTGTAGATGAACAGCCAAAATTTATGAGTTAATCCGAAATAGTCTTTTGGTGATGGGCGCTCTTTGATGAACAGATTGTCTATCTGCTGTGATTAAAATCACATGCAATATAGGTGGTTTCTCATGAATATAGTGAAAGCCAAACTATACATCAACAAAAAAGCGCAGCTCAAATAGTGCGCTTTTCTTGATTTTGTCTATCGGTTTTAGATGATTGATGCTTAATGCGTTGGTGGTTGATGATGGGCAATTTCAATTTGATTTAAAATATAATTGCTCATATTTTTCGCCATTTCTTCTTTGGCAAAATACACTTCACCAATGTTGTCCTTACGAATCACTTCTGCTTCAGCTTTGCTTTCTGCGCACACCAAAACCTGAATTTCAGGGTTTAGGGTTTTGGCAATATCCACAATTTTATGAATATCCAGAATATCCATAGGCGAAAGAACGAGCAGTCGAGCATGTTGAATATGTGCCTGAATCAGTACACCTGCTTCTGTGGCAACCCCGCTGACCGCAGCAATACCTTTTTCACGTAAGTCTTCGACAATTTCACGGTTCTCTTCTGCAATCACGACTCTAATATTTTCAGCCATGAGATTTTTGGTAATGCGGCGTCCGACTTCACCATGTCCAACAATCACCACCTGATCACGTAAATAATCTTGAGAAACCTCATCAGGCAGCATCGCTAAAGGATCATTGCTGCGTTCGAGCAAACGCGCCAAATAAGAGCGTTCCCTGATCCAGTTTTGCACAGGCTCAATCGCAGAAAAAACAAAGGAGTTTAGGGTAATTGAAATGAGTGCACCTGCTAAAATCAGGTTTTGTCCTTCTAGTGACAGCAGTTGTAAAGATACGCCTAGCGTTGCCAAAATAAAGGAAAACTCACCAATTTGTGCCAAGCTCGCGCCTACGGTCAAAGCTGTGTTGAGTGGATAACGGAAAAATAAGACTAATGCCATGGCTGCAATGGTCTTACCCACCATGATGATGCCGACGACCGCCAAAACGTGCAGTGGTTCTTCAATCAGAATAAGCGGGTCAAATAGCATGCCCACAGCAACGAAAAACAGGATGGAGAAAATTTCACGTAAGGGCAGAGTTTCTTCTTCGGCGCGATGACTGAAGTCGGATTCTTTCACTACCATCCCCGCAAAGAAGGCTCCGAGTGCCATCGACACACCAAAGATTTTATAAGCACCGAAGGCAATTGATACCGCAGCAGCGACTACTGTTAGAGTAAACAGTTCCCGCGAGCCTAAGCGTGCCACAATTTGCATAATGAAGGGCACAAGGCGCTTGCCCACAATGAGCATAAAGGCAATAAAGCCTGAAACCTTCAGTAAAGTCAGTCCGAGTGTTAGCCAAATATTTTCATCACTGGCATTGTCGATAGCTTGTCCACCCAGTAACACGGCAGTAGCAGGCAAAAGCACCAATGCCAAGACCATCACCAAGTCTTCAACCAGCAACCAACCTACGGCAATTTTACCGTTCACGGAGTCGAGCAGACCACGATCCCCCAACGCTTTTAACAGCACAACGGTACTGGCACAAGACAAACTCAAGCCAAAAATTAAAGCAGAACCAAAACTCCAGCCCCACATCATCGACACGCCTACACCTAGCAAGGTGGCCACGGCAATTTGCAAAACTGCACCAGGCAAAGCAATGCGTCGTACCTGCATTAAATCATTTAACGAGAAATGCATGCCGACTCCGAACATGAGGAACATGACCCCAAGTTCTGCTAATTGGTTGGCAAGATGAATATCTGCCACAATGCCCGGTGTGTTGGGACTAATGATGACACCTGCAATCAAATAGCCCATAAGTGGTGGAAGACGTAAGCGCGCAGCAATATAGCCAAATACCAGTGCTAAGCTAAAACCAACGGCAAGTAAGATGATGAGTTCTACATCATGAGGCACGAGAAACTCCTAAGCCATGGTGAAGGGGTGGTCATAAGATTGAAGTAAGACAAGCACAAACAGTGCCAAAGAAAGCGAGGAAATTTTAACAAGTCAGGCAAAAAAAGTGCAAAAAAAAACGACCTGAATAAGGTCGTTTTTTAAAAAAGCTAAAATTATTTGATTTTAGCTTCTTTGAAAACTACATGTTGACGGATTTTTGGATCAAATTTTTTGATTTCCATTTTTTCCGGCATAGTACGTTTGTTTTTAGTCGTGGTATAGAAATAACCTGTACCAGCTGTAGAAACTAAGCGAATCTTATCACGCATTGTCCTGACTCCTTACTTAGATCTTTTGACCTTGAGCACGTAGGTCAGCAACAACCTTTTCAATGCCCAATTTGTCGATAATACGCATACCTTTAGTAGTTAAACGAAGACGTACGAAACGTTTTTCGCTTTCTAACCAGAAGCGGTGGTGGTGCAGGTTCGGCTCGAACCGGCGCTTAGTTTTGTTGTTGGCGTGTGAGACGTTGTTACCAACGACTGGACGCTTGCCGGTAACTTGGCAAACCTTAGACATGGTGTAACTCCATTGATTTAGCCAACAGCAAATCTGTATGGCCAGTCAAAAAAAACGGATGAATTCATTCAAGGGGCGTTTTATATCAAAAATACGCTTAAAAGACAAGCGATTTTCTTCAAAAACAGCATGAGCCTGTTTGATAGCTCATGCCTTGATCAGTTAACGAAGAAGCGTCTTCGAAATCAATCGATGAATCGGCTTATCAAATGGGGGAAGAATGAACTTTAAGCTGTATAGCTTAGGATTAGACATTACCGAACGTTCATGTGACAAGCTGAAAAAACCTTCTGGACCGTGATATTTCCCCATACCAGATGCACCAACACCCCCAAACGGTAAGTCATCTTGAGCAACGTGGGTCAATACAGTATTGAGTCCGAAATGCCCTGAATGGGTTCGCTGTGCGACATAGTCGGCACGCGCCTGATCAAAGTCGAAATAGTATAAAGCAAGAGGACGCGGTCGGCTATTAATAAACTCGATTACATCATCAATTTGTTCATATTCTAAGATTGGCAGGACTGGCCCGAAGATCTCATTTTGCATAATTTGCATATCTGGACTGACATTAGTGAGTACCGTTGGTGCCATTTTTCGGGTTGCAGCCACATTTTCACTTTGTGGATTAATTTCAATAATATTGGCACCTCGCTCACGTGCGTCTTCTAAATAGCCCTGTAAGCGACGATATTGTTTGTCATTAATAATAGATGTGTAATCCTGGTTATCACGAATATGAGGATACATTTCGGTCACAAATTGCTCGAAATGCTCCATAAACTCCGCAGTTTTGCCTTTAGGCAAGAACATATAGTCGGGTGCAACACAAGTTTGTCCTGCATTCCAGAGTTTACCTACTGCAATACGCTGTGCTACATCGACCATATCGCTAGATGGATGCACTAAAACAGGGGATTTGCCACCCAATTCTAAAATGACAGGCACGAGGTTTTGTGACGCGGCAGCCATTACAGTTTTGCCAACTTCGGTAGAGCCAGTGAAAATAATTTTGTCAAAAGGCAAATGACAGAACGCATCGGAAATAATGCCGCCACCATTGATTACCGCTACCAATTCTTGCGGAAATGCTTCACTCATTGCATTTTCCAATACCTTGCCAAAATGCGCAGAAGCACTGGAAATTTTGATCATAGCATGGTTGCCCGCAGCCAAAGCACAGATCAGAGGACCTAAAGACAACAGTAGAGGGTAGTTCCATGGCGTAATAATGCCAATCACCCCTAAAGGCTGATACTGTACCCATGCTTTTGCAGGTTGGTGAATGATTCCGACCTGACGTTTAGAGGGTTTCATCCAGTTGGCCAGGTTTTTGCTGTAATATTTGATATGTTCCAAGCAGGTAAGTACTTCGCCAATTTGGGTTTCGGCAATGGCACGGTTGCCATAGTCACGGTTAATAGCTTCAGCAAATTGATCCTGATATTTCACAATCACACGTTTTAAACGGGCTAAACGTTCAATCCGTTCTTTGGCACTAGGCACTGGATTGCGCTGATAGGCATATTTCTGCAATGCCAAAATATCATCCAGACGTTGTAAATCGGGTGAATGTGGGGTCATTGAAGTTGTTTTTGTCTGACTGTTCATGGCATGTTACCATTCAATAAAAGCAATATAAGTTAGTTTTTAGAGTATTTACTCTAATCAGTCAAGTGACTTTATGTTTTCATGCCCCTCAAATTTAAAGAATGGTTGTTTTTAGGATGTCTCAAACCAAAACGTTGAAAACCAAAGAGCGTATTTTGCAATTGAGTTTGCAATTGTTTAATGAGCGTGGTGAGCGTTCAGTTACAACCAATCATATTGCGGCTGAGTTGGGCATGAGCCCAGGAAATTTGTACTACCATTTTCGCAATAAGAACGAAATCATTAAAGAGTTAATGGAGCAATATCAGCAGGAAACCTTGGAAATGCTAGCCCTGCCTGAGAGCCGTGCTTTGGATGCTAACGATAAAATTCGTTATTTTCAGGTGCTCAGCAGTCAGTTATGGGCCTATCGTTTTTTGCATCGCGATGTCTATCATTTGGTCGAAACCAATGAAGATTTCCGCAAGATGTATCCTCGTTTTGCAGGACAAGTTATGCAGCAGGGACAGAAAATTTATCAGGCTTTTGTGAATGCAGGTCTGATGCAAATGACCGAGTCCGAAATTGAAGCTTTGATTATCAATATTTGGATTGTGCTGACCAACTGGACTAACTTCTTATATATGTCGGGACATATTACCGATTCAAACCACTTGGAAGAAAAATGGATTTGGCAGGCTTTACGTCAAATGCTGTTCCTTGAAGGAGCGTATTTACGTGGTGAAAGTCGTGCAACTTATGAGCGTTTACTTGAAACGCTAGGTACATCTGAACTGTTTGAGAGTTTATCATCCAGTAAAAATACTTAAGCCGGCTAAGTGACTGCGAATACCTATTTAGAATGTCTGAGAAACGCGCTAGAATACTCGGCTTGTTTTTCAATTTAACCAAGTAGTGACTAAAAACAACATGAATATGACGACTGCGAATACTGCACGTTTACTGATTACTTGTGAAGATAAGCCTGGTATTGTGCAGGCTGTATCGAGCTTTTTGTATCATCAAGGAGCCAACATTACCGCGCTTGATCAATACGCAACAGAAGCTCAGGGCGGGCGTTATTTCATGCGGGTTGAGTTTGAACTGGATCACTTGCAAAGTCGTAAAGAAAGCTTATTGCAAACCTTTGCTTCCAACGTAGCAGAGCGTTATGAAATGCAATGGCGTTTGGCTTTGGTCAGCGATGTGAAAAAAGTCGGCATTTTGGTGTCTAAAGTAGATCATGCTTTACTGGAGCTGTTATGGCGTCATGCACGTGGTGGTTTACCCTGTGAAATTACCAAAGTGGTGTCCAATCATGACACCTTGCGTGAAGCGGTAGAAAATTTTGGTATTCCGTTTGAAGTTGTACCTGTGAATAAAGAAAATAAGCGTGAAGCTTACGCTAAAATTGATGAATTGATGCAAGGCAATGATTTATTGGTATTGGCGCGTTATATGCAAATTCTAGATGAAGAGTTTGTATCTAAATGGGAAATGAAAGTGATCAATATTCACCATTCATTCCTGCCTGCTTTTGTCGGTGCAAACCCATATAAACAAGCTTATGAAAAAGGCGTAAAACTGATTGGTGCAACTGCGCACTATGTAACGGCAGACCTAGATCAAGGTCCGATTATTGAACAAGATGTTGAACGTGTAAACCACGACTTTACGGTAGATCAACTGCGTGAATTAGGGCAGGATGTGGAACGTAATGTACTGGCACGTGCAGTTAAATGGCATTTGGAAGACCGTATTATTGTAGATGGCAACAAAACTGTTGTATTTCAATAAGGTAAAGGTCATTTGAAACAATTAAAACATGCCGTCATGGCATGTTTTTTTATGCCATAATTGTAATGCTATAACGTTTGATTCAGCTGTTTCTTAATCGTAAATTTAATGGATAATTCACGGTTGTTATTAAAAAGTAGTTGCAAATGAAAACACTTCTCATTTATTATTGCGTTACTTTAATTGTGCTAACCGATCAGTTTGATCGTATAAGCTGTGATGGTTTGGCAATAGCTTTCCAAGGTCGCTGACTTTAATGAACCAATCTCCCAACGCTATGATGCTTATATCCCACACTAAGAAAAAGAAAGTTGTAACAGCTTTAGTCGTGGTTGCATTGGGGCACCTGGGCGCATTGTGGGCATTGGGACAGATGCAAACCCCAAACTTAAAGCCAATAGAAAAAGAACCTTTAAAAGTCCGCTTTGTAAAAATTCAAGAACAGCCTAAACCGTTACCACCACAACCAAAAGCTGAACCACAACCTGAAAAAAATAAGCCACAGCCTGTAAAAGAAGTGCCTGTGGTAGAAAAACCGTTACCACCGCCACCTAAAAAAGTAGAAAAAGTACAGCAGGTTAAAAAAGCTGAAGTGCCTAAGCCTGTGGCAAAACCCATTGAAAAACCTGTCGAGCGAGTGGTGCAACCTACACCTGTAGCAACGGTGATTGAAACTAAAGTGGTACAGCCTGCACCGAAACCGACAGTTGTACCTGTTGCGCCAGCACCTGCTCCTGTCGCACCTTCTGCTCCTAAAACAGTGTCGATTGGCGGTTCAGGGGTGCAATGGAGTCGTTCACCAAAACCAACGTATAGTAACCGTGATTTACAGGGAGAAACCCGTAACGTGGTGGTTCGGATTGAAGCCAATGAAAAAGGCGTGATTACCGATGCACAAATTACGCGTTCTAGTGGTTTACCTGCTTTAGATCAAAAGATTTTACGCGCAGTGCGTAGTGCAAAATTCAAACCGTACAAAGAAAATGGCGTGGCTTATCCAATTCGTGCTGAGCAGCCTTTTGAATTGACATTGAACCCTAACGGCTAACCTTCAACAGGAGTTCGAGTATGAACTTTTCCGTCTATTGGCAACATGCAGATGCAGTCAGCAAAACGCTGTATTTCGTGTTATTGGCGATGTCGATTGCGACATGGACCATCTTCGCATTGCGTTTGATGGGCACGCGTCAATTGAAGCAACAAGCTTATGCTCAACTGTCACAAGCTTTAAATAAACTGAAAGCAAAATTGGCACACTTAAATTTCGAGCAGCGTAAAGCGGTTGCTGAACAAGCCTTATTGCGTCAAATTTCGGTAGAAAAAGCATCGGCAGAAAAAGGTGTAGCGGTACTGGGTACAATTGCCTCATTAGCACCGTTTGTGGGTTTGTTTGGTACAGTTTGGGGTATTTTCCACGCGCTCGTTGCAGTTGGAAAAAGCGGTCAGGCGGGATTGGCACAAGTGGCAACACCTGTTGGTGAAGCGTTAATTATGACAGGCTTCGGTTTGGCGGTGGCGATTCCTGCCGTGATTGCTTATAACATTTGCTCGCGTGTAAACCGTACCTTATCAACAAACTTGCAAGATCATGCACATAGTTTGCTGATTGACACCATGTTGCAACAAGATTCTTCTGTGCAAAAAACTGAAGTGAATGCGACACAGCAAAGCTTAGTCGGAGGTCAGGTTTAATGGCTTTTCAATTGGGTGAAGACAACGACTCAGGCATGAATGAGATGAACCTAATTCCCCTGATCGACATTATGTTGGTATTGATGATCATCTTTTTGGTGACAGCGACCGTTGCCAACCCATCTATACCATTAACCTTGCCGCAAACGACTGCAGAGATTGTCGATTTACCCCCTGAGCAAATTCAGGTCAGTATTAATGCCAATGGTGACGTGGCGTGGGATGATCAAATTATTAGCTTAGATGAATTGCAAACCCGCTTTAACAACGCTAGTCAGCAAGCACAGCAACCAACAGTGGTATTAAGAGCCGATAAAGAATCGCGTTATGATACTGTAGCGCAAGTGATGTCACGTGCGAGTGAAGCTGGACTCAGTGATATTGCTTTCGCAACAGAAGATTAACTTAATATTTAAAATCAGCGATCTTTTTAGGTCGCTTTTTTTATGCAAAGTCGCGCATAATGCCAACACGCCTCAAGTACAGCAATCTTGACCATCTAAAAGATTTAGATTGAGTCCGCGGCTTACTTTCAACTCTATTTTTATCTCAGATCAGGTTCAGCCATGAGTTCACGCCAAGCACTTGATGCAAAAGCCAGCAGTATGATGCTGATTTTGTGTGTGTTTTGGGGCTGCAACAAGTGGTGCTAAAAGTTGCTGCAGCAGATATTGCACCCTTGATGCAATTGGCACTACGTTCAGGTCTATCAGCTGTGATGGTGTTGCCTTTGTTGTTACTTGCAAGAAATACACAATGGGCTTCGACTGAATATCTGCCTGTAGGCGTATTGGTGGGTATTTTATTTGCTGCAGAATTTTTTATGTTAGGGCAGGCGATTCAATATACATCTGCGTCGCATGTGGTGGTTTTACTGTATACCGCGCCTATTTTTGTGGCTTTAGCACTGCACTGGAAACTCCCTGCAGAGCGTTTATCTTGCTTGCAATGGGGCGGGATTCTGTTGTCTTTTGCTGGCATAGCAGTGACTTTTTTATGGCGTGATACTGCGCAACAAGAGAGCCACCAAAACTTTAGCCACATGCTTTTTGGCGATTTACTTGCGCTGAGTGCAGGCATACTTTGGGCAGCTACAATGGTGGCGGTACGTCTAAGTCGTTTATCAGAAGCACCTGCAACACAAACCTTGTTTTACCAATTAATGGGTGGTTTTTTGATTTTACTGCCGATGGCTTGGTGGATGGGGCAGGCCGAAATTGACTGGACAGCCTTAACCATAGGCAGTTTGATTTTTATGCAGTATTGATTTCGTTTATGAGCTATCTCGCCTGGTTTTGGCTGCTGAAACAATATTTGGCATCCAGTTTAGGTGTGTTTTCATTTTTAACGCCATTATTTGGCGTATTGTTTGGTGTGTGGTTGTTGAATGAAAGCTTGAGCCAAAGCTTTATGATTGGGGCTGTTTTGGTCATGCTTGGTATGTTGATGGTGAATGCTCAAGGTTGGGTTAAAACAAAACGCAGATAAAGCAAAGCAATAAGCTTTGTGGCTTCCGCTTGAGTTTGCTTGGGTTGTAGTTTATCGACTTTATCTGCAATTAAACACAAACCATCTTCAAGCGACTGAGGGGATTGCACACCTAAACTTGAAGAGGGTTTGTGCCAAAAATTGAAATGTTCTAGATGAGCAATTACTTCGTTTCAAAAATCTTAGAAAGCGGAATCGACAACTTGGCAGCTAAATAGTCATCGGTTTCATTGAGTATGGGGCCGAGTTTTTGCATCCATTCATCATGAGTATAAACATTGGTCAAGTCCTGACGACGTGGCAACGAATACGGTAACTGTGAATAAAAGCTCCAAAAATCTACCTGAGATAGATTACGCACCAACACAAATTCATCATTTTCTGTACGTTTAATCAAGTTTTGTTGTTCTAGCATTCGCACATAAGACGGCCAGCGGCCAATTTCGTTATGTCCCAATACATGCAGTGCTTCAGCTTCAGAGACACTTTCTCCGCGCATTTGCTTTTTATAAAACAATTCCAGCAAGTCCATTAACATGAGCAACGGATGGCATTTTTTCTCGCGTCTGGCTTCAAAAGCCGTCAGGGCAAAACTAATTTCAACACCCAAAAGCACAATATTCCAAGACAGAAAAATCCACAGTAAGAAAATAGGTACGGCAGCAAATGCACCATAAATAATTTCATAACTGGTGAAGTTGGACATAATAAAACCAAACAGGTTTTTCAAACATTCAAATACAACAGCACTGAATATTCCTGCAATTAATGCGGCTTTAATAGGTACGCTGCGATTGGGAATGGTCCAGTACAGAATAAAAAAACCCAAAATGGTCAGTGCAAATGAAATCAGCCATAAAATAAATGCGCCATTGAGCTCATAACCTGCAAAGTTATTACTCAGCACATTCATAGAAGCCAAAGTTGAGGAAATGACAAAAGCACTGCCCAGTAAAATAGGGCCTAATGAAATGATGGTCCAATAACGCATAAAACCTACAATGCCGCCACGGGTTTCCTTCACCCGCCATATTCGGTTAAACACAGTTTCAATACTAGTCAGCATCATCACCGTGGTCACAAATAAAAACAAAATCCCGATGATAGTTAAATTACTGGATTTGTCGGTAAAGGCATTTAGGGCTTTATCAAAGGCGATGGTGGTTTTAGGTAAAAAATTGCTGTAAATCAATTGTTGTAATTGTTGCCGTGCGGGTTCGAGTGCCTTAATGGATGAGATGATCACCAAAAACACAGTGAGCATGGGTACAACGGCAAACAGGGTGGTGTAGGTTAAAGAGCCTGCTTGTTCACGGCAGCGATCTGCTTCAAAGCGACGCAGCACAAATAAGACAAATTGAAACCATTGTTTGTCATAAAAAGGCAGTTTCTTTAAATATTCAACGATCATACAGTGGCTGTCTCAACTTTTTTAATCATCTTTATCTGTTTTCATGGTTAAGCTTAACCAAAAAAGCAGCAAAATACCGTATAGTTTTCATTTTTAGTCTGATTTCTTAGCATGATGCAAGCATATATTCTAGTTTTGTACTTTAGTAAATATGGTTCTACCAAAGAAATGGCACATTTAATTGCCAACGGGGTAGAAGCCAGTGGCATGCCCGTTAAAATTAGAACTGTGCCCAATATCTCTACAGTGGTGCAACAAGCCGAGCCAAGTATTCCTGCCGAAGGTGATATTTATTGCACTTTAGAAGACCTAGCAAATTGTGCAGGTTTGGCTTTGGGTTCGCCTACACGCTTTGGCAATATGGCATCAGAAATGAAATATTTCTGGGATCAAACCACCAGTCTTTGGCTGAATGGCGCCTTGCACAATAAACCTGCCTGTGTTTTCACCTCATCGGGTTCGATGCATGGGGGACAGGAAAGTACCTTATTGACCATGTTACCGCCATTGTTTCACCACGGGATGATGATTATGGGACTGCATAATGCACATCCTGCTTTATCGAATACGAAAACGGGCGGCACTCCGTATGGTGCTACGCATGTGAGCGGCCCACGCCACGATCAGGCTTTGAGTCAGGATGAAAAAATACTGTGTGAAGCCCAAGGACAACGTTTAGGCGAAATGGTAAAAAAATTACAGGGGATCTGAGACTTTTGCTTCAATCAAGATGAAGCGTAAAATGTGGATGTCATTTTACGCTTTTATCTTTTGTACTTGAATTTGATTGGCTTATGTAGCATTGAGCCTGCTAAAAATAAGTTCACGTTTCACCTAAAATCACCATTTGCAGTGATATTGAGTTTTTCTCTTTTCAGGTCTAATCACCGCTTTAAAAGCAGAGTTTTCTGTCACGGTTCACGCAGCATTTTTTGTGCAGACAGATGTATTGAGCACAACGGACTGCTGTAAAAATGAGAGATTGAGGAAAAGTGAAAATGAATAAGTGGGTGCTGATTGGGTTAAGTCTATTGAGTTTAGGATATTCATGGTCGAGTGTTGTAGCGACTGAAATTGTGCATACTCTGAGCTTTCCAGAAGAACAACGTATTGAAAAACAAGCTGCGGAAGCACAGTATTTAGCGGCAGAAAAGCCTGTGATGACTTCTGCAAGCAGTACTGCAAAATAAAAAAAGATGTAATCAAAAAAGTGCTGCCATGTGCAGCACTTTTTTTGAAATTGATTTGGGTTGCTTAGAGTGGCTTGGCTGTTTGAATTTTTTCTTTAAAGCGGTGTTTGCACTTGAGGCATTGAAAATCCAGAAAAATATTCTGATCGACAATTACACCTGCTTTTTTACCAAAGCGATGCCCAAGAAAACCGCCTGTGATTCCCACACTAATTGCCCCGACAAACGTGCCAATCGTGCCGCCCATAATTACGCCCAATGGTCCTGCGGCAGTACCGATTGCCGCACCAATAGAAGCTCCTGAAGCTGCGCCGCCTACTGTACCTGCTGCCGTACCTGCAGAGCCTAATAATACGCCACCAATTTTTTGTAAGTTTTGTTCATGGTTGCGTTTTTCAACTTGAGTTGAACCACATTTCGGACAGGTGATACTGTGTTGCATCAACGGATTGTCTTGTGTCATGACTGTAAATTGCCTTATGCTCATGCCGCATGCATCAATGCACGCAGACGATCTAAAAAGTGCTGTCTAGAGCAGCAATCAGAAAAACTAGACTGCTGAATCACTGTTATTTCAAGTGCAGCATGGCGTAGCACCAAAGTTTTGTAAATAAAATATATGTAAATGAGTTGTTTAAGTTTAAAAAAAGCATAAAAAAAAGAGCGCCTAAGCACTCTTTGATCATCGGGTTTAAATGATGAACCAACATCAGTTTTCATCGACCTTAATCGCGTACAAATTCAACTGTACCGTTTGCCAAAGACTTTACTCGTGCCAATGATTCAACGCGATAGCCTTTTTCAAGCAATAATTCACGACCCGGCTGGAATGACTTTTCAATCACAATCCCAATACCCACGACTTGTGCATTGGCTTGATGGATTAAATCTGCTAAACCGAGTGCAGCTTGACCATTTGCCAAAAAGTCATCAATTACCAAGACTTTGTCGCTAGCACTAATATGTTTGTTTGAAATGGCAATCGTACTCTCAGTTTGCTTGGTAAATGAAAATACTTTAGAGCGATATAAATCATCTTTTAAGGTTAACGATTGATATTTACGTGCAAAAATGACAGGTACGCCAAGTTCTAAACCTGCCATTACTGCAGGCGCAATGCCAGAAGCTTCGATAGTAATAATTTTGGTGATGCCTGCATCTTTAAACAAACGCGCAAATTCTTGACCAATTTGCTGCATCATCACTGGGTCAATTTGATGGTTTAAGAAAGAATCGACTTTTAGAACCGCTTCGGATAGAACGATACCTTCGGCTAAAATTTTCTGTTCTAGTGCATGCACGGGAGAATCCTCAAGGGCAGGTGCTTTTTAAAGCAAAAGCGTATTTTAAAAAGCACCTGAAAAAATGCAAGAAGAATTTACCAAAGGGTGAATAGCTGCCATGCTGTGCTCAGCCGCTATATTCTAAATTAGCTGGTTGGACCTTTATAGCCTGTGAGCAATAAGCCATAAGACTTGTCTTTGTCTTGGTGGGTGACTTTTACAGGCAAGTAGTCAAGTTTAGGTGCCAACCAGAAAATCGTATCACGGTTCGGTTTGTTGTGTTTTAGCACCACTTTAATCGTGTCAAAAGTACCGTAATTGGTTTTGATCTTTTCGGCACCTTGTTTAATAAAGCGACGTGATTCAACCTCGCTATGGTCGGCAATATAGTAGCTCGATTTTAAACCGCCACTTTTTAAATCTTCACGGATTTGCAGCTCTGCATTCAACTCATCCAACACGCCCGCTTTCCACGCAAAAGAACGGGTATCGCCGTCCTTTTTGGTGTTAATAGTTTTCGCCGAAGGATTGAAATTAATACTCATGGTATTGTTGTGAACCAAAATCTTACTGCTGCGGCTGAAGCTAGATGAGCCAATTTTGCCATCATTAAAACTAAAACGACTAGTTTCTGTGGCAGAAGCGATTACGCCAGCTTTAGCAGCAAACACATAACTCCATTGGTTACCTGTTTTGCTTAAAGTTCGTGTTGCAGAACCTAAGTTCTTACCATTGTAGTTAAATTGATAACTGGCTTGGAAAGGACTCATGGCAAATGTTTGGCTAGAGAAACCAGCCATGAACAGTGCTGTAGACACACTGGCTGCCATACCCATTTTTTTCAATACATGATTTGCCATTGCTGAGATATTTCCTCTGTAAATAGGGAGATGCAATTTACTTGCTTACTGCCATTATAGGTGTTGAATATGAAGAGAAGATTAGGAAATATGCGGTAAGTGTCGTTTTTCTGTACGAATTCTCTTGCAAAGTTTTAGTCTCGCTTTATTTTTGTTTCAGCGGTGTGACTTGGGTATCTGCAAGAGAGTCTTCCACATTATCTAGTTTTTCTTCAGACATTTTGCGGAACAATGCGGTCAAATTGACGTTGCCAGTGAGCACCAATTCCGCTTCGCGTAATACCGCATGATTCACATGAACTTTACTGAGTGTATCAATGATAGAGCGGTTTTTACCTAACCAGCGATTTAAGTCTAAATGCAGTAAATCATCTTTGACTTTAATAACTTTGAGTTTTTCCAAAATCATGCCCAAAGGGTCATCATTGCGTATTTTTTGATAGTAAAATAAAGCACACTTAACCGCGATTTTATGTAAAAAGCTTGGATAACTCGCCTCAATGACCTGCGTGTCACTAATTTGTTCAAACACGATGAGCTGAGTATCTTTATTCAATTCCATCAGCACCAATTTTAAATCGACAGATAGAGTAATATTCAAACCGTTATAATCTAGGGTTGCGTAAAGACGTAACCAATCGTCGTGTAAGTCTGCGTGCAGATCTTGCAACATTTTCACATTATCGGTCACAAAGCGTTGAAAAGTCGCATTTAAAAAGACCTGAGATAATGGAATTTCACGTTCATCCTCAATAAATCCTTCAGCTTTTTGGTACACTTGACGGATACGTTGAGAGATATTGGTGATCAGGGTTTGCATACGGCAGTCCAAGTCGGTCATTTATTCTTTACAGATACAAATATTTTGTCGAATTGTATTAAAAATACAGGCATAGAAGCTTGCAGTTTAACAAAATAAGTTGCACCATTTTTAAGATTTAAAGCTCAATAGTCAGTTTTTGATGAACTTTGCAGTTTTGCATTAAAGCAAAAACTAAGCAAAGTTATAATGCTCTTTAGTTTATACCGCATTTGGCGGCTTGGGGAATCAGACGTTTTGTCGGATTAATGTGATGCTAAAAAAAATTCAATTGATGCCTTCTACGCAAGATTGGTGGAAAGATCCTATTTTTGCTGCAGCGTTGCTGGTGGCTGCTGTACTGCACGCATTAATTTTGGCAGTGCAGTTTGCTGCACCACAACAAAGCGATGCTGCGGTCAAGGAAATTGCGGTATCGGTACGCATGAGCGATGCAAAAGTTGAAGATGCAGATTTCTTAGCTCAAGCCGACCAGCAAGGTTCAGGTACATTCCGTGAACAACATCGCATCTCGAGTGACATGCCTGCGCCCATGACCGAACAAAGTGCAGGGGAGCAGCAACTAGAAAGTTTGGAGCGTATGCAGCAACAGCGCGAATTAAACTTTGAAGAAAAAGTGTTGATGACCACGCTCAGTTGGCAGAAACAGGCGGCAGAAAATCAGCGCAAAAAAGCCATGCAGGAGTTGAATAGTCAATTTCAAGCTAAGGCGGCCATGGTTGCCAGTATTGAAGCGCAATATTTACAACGCCAACAAAACTTTAGCCGTCAGCAAAAAATTAAAACCATTGATGGAATTCAGGCCAAGCAAGATAACACTGCGGGCTATATGGAAAAATTCCGTCAAAAAGTCGAGTTTTATGGCAACCGCTATTACCCCGAACAGGCCAAAGCACAGAATTTAGCGGGTGAGGTGCGTTTAATGGTAGTTTTAAACAGCAATGGTGGGATTCGTGCCATTCGTTTAATTGAAAGTTCAGGTCATGCCATGTTGGATGAAGCAGCCAAAGCTTCGGTACGCAAAGCTGCACCTTTTGGTGCATTTGATGCGAAAATGAAAGATATTTCGGAATTGCGGATTGTGCGAACGTGGCGTTTTGACCCTGCCGAAGCTGAATTTGAAGTGCGCTAGTTTTCTTTCTCTCTAACTCTTTCCCAAAAGGAGAGAGGATTTCGTGTAGTGTCTAACCATCATAGATTCTTGCTTATGTTTTTTTCTACTGAGAATTTCAGGAATGACTTGATAAAGTAAGAAAAACAAGATCTTTTCTTGTACGCAGCCATATCCTTCTAGTTTCAACAATCATAAGATTCCAATAAATGTTCTCCTTCTCTTTGGGATAGAGTCAGAGGGAGCGCGGTTTTAAACAAAAAAGCGAGCCTTAGCCCGCTATTTTTGTGATTTTTTAGAACTTTGAATTCAATCTCTTTCCACATATGGATTATCCAAACCCAACTTGGCAAGAATCTCTATTTCCAAAGCTTCCATTTCTTCGGCATCTGCATCTGAGGTTTCATGATCATAGCCCATAAGGTGCAACGTGCCATGTACCAACATGTGAGTGAAATGCGCCAATGGTGTTTTAGCTTGTTCTGCAGCTTCCTGCAAAACCACAGGAATACAAATCACCAAATCCCCAATAGGGAAACTCGGTAAAACTTGTGCCATTTCATCGGGTAAATCACTTGGGAAAGACAAGACGTTGGTAGATTTGTCCTTTTTACGATATTCCAAATTGAGCTTGTGGCTTTCGGCATGATCGACACAAGCAATTCCGATTTCACAATCACTTTGGGTGTCTAAATGTCTTAAAGTGGTTTCGACTACTTTTTTCAAATAGGCACGTTTTAACACTAGCTCAGGCGCTTGAATGTCCTGTTGCAGGCTCAAACTTAATTTCAAAATGAATCCTTAATTCTTCAGTTTCGTTGCAGAACACATAGCAATTAATGCTGTGCATCTGCTGCGGCGTCATTTTCCGCAATTAATGCTTCTTGACGCGCTTTACGTTCTGCACGTGCTTCGGCACTTAATCGCTGTTGCTCACTGTCCCAGCCTTCATAGGCTTCAACAATTTTTTGCACCAACTGGTGACGTACCACATCGCGAGAGTGGAAATGGGTAATGTGAATTTCATGCACATTTTCCAGTACCCGCAAAGCATGTGATAAGCCAGATTGCTGACCACGTGGTAAATCGACCTGAGTCACGTCACCTGTAATGACTGCACGTGAACCGAAGCCCAAACGTGTCAGGAACATTTTCATTTGTTCAGGGGTGGTGTTTTGCGCTTCATCCAAAATCACAAAAGAGTGGTTGAGGGTGCGACCACGCATATATGCCAGTGGTGCAACTTCAATCACTTGACGTTCAATGAGTTTGGCGACTTTTTCAAAACCCAACATTTCATACAAGGCATCGTATAGTGGGCGCAGATAAGGGTCAATTTTCTGAGTTAAATCACCTGGTAAAAAGCCCAGTTTTTCACCCGCTTCAACCGCAGGACGCACCAATAGAATCCGTTGGATTTCATTGCGTTCCAGCATATCTACGGCAGCAGCAACGGCTAAATAGGTTTTACCCGTACCTGCAGGGCCAATACCAAATGAAATATCGCTTTGCAAAATACGCTGCACATAACGCTTTTGGTTGGCACCGCGTGGGTTAATACGCCCTTTGCGGGTTTGCAACCAAACAGCATCTAGTCCAGTATGCTCTTGCCCATCATCCGATTGTAATTCACGGTCAGTTTGACTGCCCTGAATCATCATGTGGAGCGTGTCTGCACTAATTTGTGCAGAGCTTTCCGCTTCTTCATGTAGGCGTTGCAAGAGCGTTTCGGCTCGCTCAACTGCATCAATGTCCCCATCTATAATAAAGGCGTCACCACGATGGGAAATTTGCACGTCTAGACGTTGTTCGATTTGTTTCAAATGTCCGTTATAAGCACCGAGCATGCTTTTTAGACGTTCCATTGAAATGCCAGGAAAAGTTACTGTACGTCGAATCGCTGCAGTCAAGAGAATTCCTTAATCTGTTATTGGACTTTAGCTCCTACATTACGCCACGTCAGGTTCAAGATTCAAGAGTTCACCGTAAACTAAATTCAAAGTTTTAATCTCGGTGATCTCAATCTCCGCAAAGCGTCCGACCCAAGCAGGGTCACCAATAAATGTTACTAAACGTGTATTGTCGGCTGTGCCGACTAAAATGTTCGGGTCTTTGTCTGAAACATTTTCAATCAGGACACGTTGTACTGTTCCGAGCATGGCATCGGTCTTATCAATACTTGATTGTTTGATCCATTGCTGAACTTTGGCTAAACGCTCTTTTTTAACATCTTCAGGTGTGGTGTCTTCAAGTTCCGATGCAGGTGTTCCCGGACGTTTTGAGTAGATAAAACTATAAGAATGGTCAAAATCCATATCTTGAATAAACTGATAAGTTTCTTCAAAGTTTTGATCAGTTTCACCTGGGAAGCCAATAATAAAGTCGCTAGATAAGTGCATGTCTGGGCGTACTTTACGTAATTTGGCAATCTTATCGATATACACATCAATAGTGTGGTTACGTTTCATGGCTTGTAACACATCATTCGAACCACTTTGCACAGGCAAGTGTAAATGCGACACCATTTGCGGTAAATCACGGTAGCATTGAATCAAATCATCATTAAATTCTAGAGGGTGTGATGTGGTGTAGCGAATACGACCAATGCCAGGCACTTCGGCAACTAAACGCAGTAAATCTGCGAAAGTACAAATTTTGCCGTCAAAAGTCTCACCACGGTAACCATTCACGTTTTGACCGAGCAAGCTAATTTCACGTACACCTTTTTCTGCCAAAGTCGCAATTTCAGCCAATACGTCATCTAAAGGACGTGAAACTTCTTCACCACGGGTATATGGCACGACACAGAATGAGCAGTATTTTGAACAGCCTTCCATAATCGATACAAAGGCCTTAAAGCCTTCAACTCGCGGCTCAGGTAGGAAGTCGAACTTTTCGATGTCTGGGAAAGAAATATCCACCAGTTTGATTTTTTCTTTCTTTGGTTTTTCGACCTGATCGTGGTGTTGATCAAGCATTTGCGGTAAACGGTGTAAGGTTTGTGGACCAAAAATCATATCCACATACGGGGCACGCTTTTGAATATTGTCGCCTTCCTGAGAAGCGACGCAACCGCCTACGCCAATCACCAAATCAGGATTTTTTTCTTTAAGCTTGCGCCAACGTCCTAATTCAGAAAATACTTTTTCTTGGGCTTTTTCACGAATTGAACAGGTATTCATGAGCAAAATATCGGCATCGGCAGGGTTGCTGGTCAGCACATAGCCGTGCGAGTCGCCCAAAAGGTCTGCCATACGGTGACTGTCATACTCATTCATCTGACACCCTTGCGTTTCGATATACAGTTTTTTAACTGAACCGTCGGCTGGGGTGTGCTGTGGCTGGGTAACAGTGTTTTCTGAGGCAGCTTGGGCACCATTGGGGATGAAGGTTTGAACCGTCATGTAGGCTCCTAAGAGATAATTCACGTGTTCGTTTAAAAAAATAAACGGAATAGATAAAACAAAGGGGCGTATTTTAGCAGGAATTCAAGATAAACTGACAGACTTTAATCCATGCATCACATACTTGAAATGTGAAGTAAAATTGTTGGCAGTTTGATTTCAAGATTAATATCGTCTAATCAGAAGGTTACATAACAGAACACAACTTGGGTTCTAGAGTAATTAAACTAAGTTAAATGATTGGATGCGAACCTCGAGGCAAAAGTAAATGACTGAAGGCAAGCGAATGCTGCAAATGATGAATCAAAATAATAAATTAACGAAAAAGCTTGTATTAAGTCTGGTCTCGCTTGCCGTAATGACAGGTACGCATGCCGCAAATGAACAGTTTAATGATGCACTGCGCGCAGCCAATTCAGGCGATGTCGATTTATTGCAGCAGTATCAGCATGCCATGCAAAATGATGTCTTGGGCTACTATCCTGAATACTGGGCACTGAACACCAATTTGGGTATGCAACCTGCCAGTGCCATTGTGCAGTTTGCACAGCGTCATCCACAATCGGCGATGGCAGAAAAACTCGCAGCCGATTACATCGAAGAAAAAGTGAAGCAGGCCGATTTTAGCAGTGCCCAACCTGTGCTTGCCTATGTGAGTAATGCCGATCAGGCCGAAAGCTGTGCCATAGCACAAGTCCGTACCCGTTCGGGTGATCCTTTGGTGGTCGCAGAATTTAAAGATGTGTGGCTGAATACCAATACGCAACCTGAATCTTGTACAGGTTTGGGGCGGATGATGCTGTCGAGTCCGTTAATGACTCAGCAAGATAAGCAGCAACGCTTATGGGCACAATTGCGTGCAGGGCAGTCAGGACTCGCTTTAGCGACTGGGCAAAGTTTAGGTATGAATATCAGTTTGGCACAATTGAACAGCATTCAAGCCAATCCACTGAATTATTTGTGGTCTGCGCCTAAAGCAAGCAACGAAGACCATGCCTATCTTATTTATGCGATCGGACGTTTAGCCGATAGCGATTTAGACTCGGCACTTTCTTCACTAAAACGTAGTGTAGAAGGTACGCCAGAATCGGTACAAAAAGCCTTGTATCGTGCTGTGGGATATATTGGCGGCACTACAGTCATGAAAAACAATTTTAAGCGTGAAGTGTTAAATGCCTTAGACGCCAGTTATGGCTTACCTTTTAGTCCCGAAGAAGCAGAAATTTATGCCCGTCAGGCGATTCGTTTTGGCGCATGGGAAAGTGTGATTCGTGCTGTAGACAGCATGAGTGTGACTCAAAAACAGGAAGATCGTTGGCAATATTGGTTGGCACGTGCTTCAGAACCACGCAATGATGCAGCGTCGAAACGTAGTGCACAAAATATTTATAAAAAACTGGCGCAGGGTGATGATTATCACAACTTGTTGGCGAAGGATCGTCTTGGGCAAACCTACAATACGATTCCTGCGAATACGCAACCAAGTACCAATGACTTACAACGTTTGAATCAGGATATTCACTTTAACCGTGCCTTTGCTTTGCGTGAAATTAATGCACCTGCCAATTATGTCAACCGTGAATGGAACTGGGCGGTACGTCAGGCGTATTTAAGACAGGATGATGGTTTGATTTTAGCAGCGGCTAAGCGTGCGACCGATATGGGTTGGTATGATCGTGCCATTTATGCAGCAGATCGTACTGTAAATAAGCACAACTATAGTTATCGATATGCCATGCCGCACCGTAATTATGTGGTGAGCCACAGTCAAAATGCAGGTATCGACCCCGCTTGGGCTTATGGACTGATGCGTCAGGAAAGCCGTTTTAATACCACTGCGCGTTCGCATGTCGGCGCAGGTGGACTGATGCAAATCATGCCCGATACGGCACGTTTAGTTGCACGACAAATGGGTGAAACTTATAATCCTGCCGCGCTAAGTGATATGAATACCAATATTCGTTATGGCACATTTTATTTGTCGACCATTCAGAGACAGTTAAGCAATAGTCCAGTACTCGCCACAGCGGGATATAACGCAGGGCCGAACCGCGCGCGCCGTTGGCAGCCCGAGTTTCAAGCGATTGCTGCAGACCAATATACCGAGAGTATTCCATTGTTAGAAACACGTGACTATGTCAAGCATGTCATGACCAATGCCACACATTATGGTGTGTTGTTGGGGCAAGGTGGACAATCGATAAGTAGTCGTATGCAACATATTCCACCGCGAAATACACCTTAGATTAGAGAAAATTTATAAGTGATACAGCTTGATGATCGTGTCGGTCGTTAGATGTGTAGAATATTGGACGCATAAAATCGTAAGGGGGCTGAAGCATTGAAAGTGTGGATGAGTACAGTTTTACAGCCAATTCAAGTGACACTGCTCGGTTTGTGTGGTGCAGCTTTGGTTTTGTGTACGCAAAATGCATTTTCTGCCCCCGTGCAAGGCTATGTGATGTCTGTGCAAATGACGCCCGCCGTGTGTTTAATCGATTCGAGTAAAAGCAAAAAGCGTAAATGTTTAGAAGGCTATTCACTGAATATTGAAGGCTTATATCCTGAAGTTGCTGCGCGTGAGTGCAGTACTCAGTCATCGGCGAAGTTGCCGCCTTTGCAAGCCAAAGTGGTGGCGCGGGTCATGCCTGATGAAGCTGCACGGGTACAATTGTGGCAAGCCATTGGTGGCTGTGTGCCCATGAATGCCAGCCAATATTTCCGGATGATCATTAACAATGCTGATCGGATTAACGTGCCTTCGGTATTGACAGGGCAAGACACGCAGAGCGTGCAATTGTCACAACTGCGAAGTTTGTTTCTCAAGTCCAATTCAGGTATGTCATTTAAAAGCGTGCATTTTCAGTGCTCTAACCATCAAGGCAAAAGTTATTTAACTGAAATCAAAATTTGTTATAACACTGCAGGGCGCTACAAGCAGTGTAGTGCGGCGGTTGAATCCAATTGCCCGAATCAGTTTGTTATTAAAGGTTCTTACTAGCATATTAGGTGCCTGTATTTTTTGACTTTTAAGATTTTTGAGAAATTTTATTCATATTTTCTATCAGACTTTTGTGGAATTTGATGTGCTTTTGCATGCATCTGATGAATGATTGGAGTACAATCTTTCGCGTTTATGATTATTAAGATTAGATAGAACAGCTATTTAATCGCATTGACTATCCTCTCAATTGGAGATAATTACATGAAGCAACCTGTTCGCGTTGCCGTTACTGGCGCTGCTGGTCAAATTGGTTACAGCCTATTATTCCGTATCGCTAGCGGTGAAATGTTGGGTAAAGACCAACCAGTTATCCTTCAATTATTAGAAGTTCCTTTTGAGAAAGCTCAAGCTGCGCTTAAAGGCGTAATGATGGAACTTGACGACTGTGCTTTCCCATTATTGGCTGGCATGATCGGTACTGATGATCCTAAGGTTGCATTTAAAGATGCTGACTACGCGTTATTGGTTGGTTCTCGTCCACGTGGTCCTGGTATGGAACGTGCTGACCTTCTTAAAGTAAACGGCGAAATCTTTATTGGTCAAGGTCAAGCACTTAACGAAGTTGCTAGCCGTGACGTTAAAGTTCTAGTTGTTGGTAACCCAGCGAACACGAATGCTTATATCGCAATGAAATCTGCTCCAGATCTTCCAGCGAAAAACTTCACAGCAATGTTACGTCTTGACCACAACCGTGCGTTAACTCAACTTGCTCAAAAAGCTGGCGTTGCTGTTTCTGACATCAAAACAATGACAGTTTGGGGTAACCACTCTCCAACAATGTATGCTGACTACCGTTTTGCAACTGCAAATGGCGAAAGCTTAAAAGACAAAATCAACGATGCTGAATGGAATAAAGACGTATTCCTTCCTACAGTTGGTAAGCGTGGCGCTGCGATCATCGAAGCACGTGGTTTATCTTCTGCTGCATCTGCTGCAAACGCTGCAATTGACCACATGCGTGACTGGGCGCTTGGTACAAACGGCGAATGGGTAACGATGGGTATTCCTTCTGACGGTTCTTACGGTATCCCTGAAGGCGTAATGTTCGGTTTCCCTGTAACTTGCGAAAATGGCGAATACAAAATCGTTCAAGGTCTTGAAATTGACGAGTTCAGCCGTGAGCGTATCAACTTCACGTTAAACGAACTTGAAGAAGAACGTGCAGCAATTGCTGACATGATTAAATAATTTAATCTGCTAGATTAAGTTAAAACTTCTTTGGAAGTGATGCCAGTCAAACTAAACGTTGACTGGCATTTTTTTACACTTGATTTTTTTTGAAATTAAATGCTTATCATCATTTTAGTTTGTATGGTTTATCAGATTTAAAAACTGATGGCGGGATATAAAATAGGCTGATTGACCTACATGATAATCTAAATTAGGTGGAATACGCGCGTTTCCTTTTTCAAATCTTCTCTCTGTTATATCCGTTATTGTTGCAAGTGCCCAAAGATCGGATGTTTCGTTTTGGGAGCTTTTATCTTCATTGTTGTCGGTACCATTGGCGCATTTCAAATTGTGGATCTAAATCAAGCATTGTAAGTTTTTGATGGGTGGTTTAGGGATGATGTTGGATTACGCTTCTTTTGGTTTTTACTTCTAGCAGGCGTATTTATTAAATAACGTCGGTGTGAAATTGCATCCATTCTTATTTTCACGTTAAACGCTACAGCCCGCAAAATTGACCAGTTGCTAACTTTAAATTTGCGTAGAAAAAAACCAGTCTGTGTGCATTGAGGGTTTTTTTTAGCCTAAACAAGGTTTTGGAAATTTAATGCTGTAGATATTCGATATTGATTTGAAGGATTAATTTGAATGACTTTCACCACATAGAAAACCCATCCTGAATTGGATGGGTTTTTCAGTTTTTAGCAAGTAGCGGTTTAAGCTCGTTCTAAAGCTGCACTTTTTCTGACTCTTGGTAAATACAATAATCGGTAGGTGATGGTAAGAAGGATCACCCACAATGGGCTGACGATAAGTGCTTTAAGAGTATCTGGTTCTAAGCTTAAAATAATTAAGGCGAAAAACAAGAAGACAAGTACAACATAGCTCATCCACACACCACCTGGCATTTTAAAGGTTGAGCGTTCATGCAATTCTGGTTGTAATTTACGATAGCGCAAATAGCACACCATAATTAGTCCCCAAATACTAATAAATAAAATCACACACAGAGAGCTGGCCAAAGTGAATGCTTCAATGGTATTGGGTACAAAATATTGTAAACCTGCACCCGCCATAATAAAGAAGCATGAAAAAATCAGTCCTTGTGCAGGAACAGCGCGTTTGGATAAGCGTGCCAAAGCCTGTGGCGCCTGCTTGGTTCTGGCTAGACCAAATAACATGCGACTGGTAGAAAACACACCACTGTTCATCGATGACATCACTGAAGACAGTACTACTAAATTCATGATAATCGCAGAGGTTGGAATTCCTGCATGTAGAAATAAGGAAACAAAAGGACTTTGATCGGCAGGAATTTGGTTCCAAGGCGTTACAGACATAACCACCAATAAAGACAGGACGTAAAACAGAATAATGCGAGTTGGAATCGCATTTACCGCTTTAGGTAGATTTTTTTCAGGGTCTTTGGTTTCTGCAGCCATTGTGCCTAAAAGTTCAACCCCGACAAAAGCAAATAAGGCAATTTGGAAACCTGCTAAAAAGCCATTGCCGCCTTGTGGAAACATGCCGCCATGTGCCCAAATATTGCTGAAGCTTGACGCCGTACCATCAGGGGATTGAAAGTGGTTGAGCACCATAAAACCACCAATAAAAATTAAACCCAAAATGGCTAAAATTTTAATCAGGGCAAACCAAAACTCAATTTCACCAAAGAGTTTAACTGTGAGTAAGTTGAGTCCGAGTACAAATAAAACACATCCCACACTAATTAAGGCTTGTCCTGTGGGGGTAAAGCTAACCCCGGCGGGTAGCCAAAAGTTGAGATAATTAATGATGGCTGCTAAGTCTGCAATACCCACCAAAACCCAACCAAGCCAATACGACCAGCCAATATAATAGGCAGCTCCTGGACCAATTAAGTCATGCGCCATATCAATAAAAGATTTGTAATGCAGATTGGATAATAAAATTTCACCTAAAGCGCGCATTAAGAAGAAAAACATTAGACCAATAATCATGTAAATAAACAGAATAGAAGGTCCTGCCAGTGAGATGGTTTTGCCTGAGCCCATAAACAGCCCTGTACCAATCGCGCCACCAATGGCAATTAACTGTAAGTGTCGGTTGGACAATTTGCGCTGCAGTTGATCCGGAGGAGACTGCAAAGAATTTTGCGAAGTTTGTGTCATTTCAATGTCCTTATTGAGTTTTTTAACGGTAGCCATTGGCGTACTGAGTTCGCTTAAGCAAGCTGAAAATCCTATTTAGCGCAATTCCTTTAAATATGAGGAAGATTTTAAATGCTACGGTTTATAACTGTGTTGCGGTAACTGCAATTTCAATACGCCAGTTTGGATTGACCAATTCTGCTTGAATGGTTGCACGTGCAGGTTTAGGACAGTCTATCAACCACTCTGCCCATAAGGCATTGACCACTGGAAAATCGGCAAGATCTTTTAAAAAGAGCTGTGCAGAAAGCAAGTGTGATTTATCACTATTGGCCTGAGCTAAAAGTTGTTCAATGGTATTGAACACGTTTCGTGTCTGAGCGTCTATGTCGGCTTCAGGATTGCTTGGAACTTGTCCTGAAAGATAAACCACATGATTAAATACAGTCACAGCACTCATAAAATCATTGCTGTGTAAATGTTGGATAGAATTGGGCATCACTATTTCCTTGTGGAGAGGGAGTGCATAAATGCAACTGGGTCAAACGTATAATTAAAATATGGAAAACATTTCTTATGTGGCTGCAATAGAAAAAGGCACGCGCGGTGTGACGGCACACATTAACTCATAACCGACTGTGCCTGAGGCATGCGCAACTTCATCAATACTTAGCAAAGTACCTGCAGCAGATTTGCCCCATAACACCACTTCGGCACCAATATCGGCATCGGTCACATGGGTGAGATCGACGGCCAACATATCCATGCTCACCCGACCAATCAGACGTGTTTTACAATCATTGACCAACACAGGTGTGCCTGTTGGAGAAGTGCGCTGATAGCCATCGGCATATCCGCAAGCAGCAATACCGATGCGCATAGGGTGTTCCGCTACAAAGTTGGAACCATAGCCGACACTTTGACCTGCCACCAAAGTCTGTATGGAGATAATTTCTGTACGCAAACTCATGGCAGGTTGTAATTGCCAGCTTTGACTACAATGCTTTGGATAGTCAGGAGAGCTGCCATAAAGCATGATGCCGCCACGGACAATGTCAGAGTGGAGCTCATGGCTGTGACGTAAAATTGCTGCACTGTTACTGACGGTCACCGCTGCAGGAAATGCTTGAATGATGTGTTGGAATTGCGAATATTGTTGCTGAATTCCCGAGATACCAAAACGTTCACCATCTGCATCTGAAAAATGCATCATGTGTGTCAGACTCGCTACAATCTCTAATTCAAGCAAGCGCTTCCAAGCCTGAGCATAGTCTTCAGGTGCAAAACCCAACCGATTCATGCCTGCATTCATTTTGACAAAAATATGAAATCGCGCTGTGGGATGGCTAGACTGAAATTGCTGTAACCATTCAATTTGTAGGGTGTTGTGTACGGTAAAACTAAAATTAAAGTCGTGACAATCCTGTAAGTCTTGTACAGAAAAAATGCCTTCCAATAATAAAATATCGCCTTGCCAACCCAAAGTTCGTAAGCGTTTTCCTTCAGCGAGATCAAGCAAGGCAAAACCATCTGCTTGTTGTAAAGCAGGGTAGACCCGTTCAATACCGTGTCCATAAGCATTGGCTTTAACCACGGCATACACTTTTGATTTTTTTGCATGACATCGAGCAATCGCTAAGTTATGACTTAAGGCATCTAAATGAATCCATGCCCGTATTGGTCGTGACATAAAGTTCTTCCTTGAACAAATTGACTTTGCGTTTAATCCGTTCGCTGTATGTTTATAAACTAAGCTGCTAAGGTGGTGTGATAACGCTGCAGAGATAAACCTTCAGTGCTAATTTCTGTACTGCGTCCCATCACCAAATCACTGATCAACTTTCCTGAACCACACGCCATAGTCCAACCTAAAGTGCCGTGTCCTGTGTTAATAAATAAATTTGGATACTGTGTTGCACCAATAATTGGTGTGCTGTCTGGTGTCATTGGGCGTAATCCTGTCCAGAAAGAAGCTTGTTGCAGATCTCCACCTGGAAATAAATCATGCGTCACCATTTCCAAAGTTGCTCGTCGGTCTAAATTTAAGCCCAAATTAAAGCCACTCAATTCAGCCATGCCGCCCACGCGAATACGTTGATCAAAACGTGTGATCGCAATTTTATAGGTTTCATCCAAAACGGTAGATTGAGGTGCTAAGTCTGGCTGAATAATTGGAATAGTGAGTGAATATCCTTTTACTGGATAAACGGGTAAATCGAGATGCAAAGGCTTTAAAAAATCACGTGAATAACTGCCAAATGCCAGTACATAGCGGTCTGCTGTCAGTACCTGACCATTGACCAACACACCTTTAATAGCATTGCCTTCTACAATGAGTCGTTCAACTTTTTGATTAAATTGAAAATTAACCCCTAAGTTCTTGGCATGTTGAGCTAAAGCTTTGCTAAATAAATAACAATCACCCGTTTCATCATTGGGTAAATGTAAGCCGCCGACTAATTTGTCTTGAGCATTGGCTAAGGCGGGTTCAACCTGTGTCAAACCTGCAGCATCGAGCAATTTAAAGTCTACGCCAGTTTCTTGTAGGACTTGAATATCACGTTGCACAGCTTCAAGTTGTACTTCTTTACGGAAAATTTGCAGGGTACCTTTGGCACGGTTTTCGTAGTGGATACCTGTTTCTTGACGCAAGCTGCGTAAACAATCACGGCTATATTCTGCAACACGAAGCATGCGCTCTTTATTAATTGCGTATTGATTGGCGCTACAATTTTTCAGCATTTGTAACATCCACTGCAATTGCCACATGCTGCCATCAAGCTGAACCGCCAAAGGCGCATGATGCTGAAACATCCATTTCACAGCTTTAAATGGAATACCCGGTGCAGCCCACGGTGTAGAGTAACCTGGTGAAATTTGTCCTGCATTACCAAAACTGGTTTCTTCTGCAGGGCCGGCCTGACGGTCTAATACTGTGACCTCAGCCCCTTGTTTTGCTAAATAATAAGCACTGGTCACTCCAATGACGCCACTACCTAAAACAATTACACGCATGTGCTTGTCCTAACGCTATCCCTAGTTTATTTAACTAGTATATTTTTGGTTCAATAGTGAAATTTGCTATTTTTAGGGTAAAATTCTAGTGAATTCGTAGGATAATTCGCAGAAACTATAAAATAACAGGGATTTTAGATGCGTAAATTAGACCGTATAGATCGGATGATTTTAGATATATTGCAAAAGCAGGGCAGAATCGCAATTAGTGAGTTGGCAGCGATGGTCAATTTGTCGACCACGCCTTGCTCAGAGCGGGTAAAACGCTTGGAACGTGATGGGATTATTATGGGTTACCACGCCCGTTTAAGCCCAGAATTACTAGATAAACGCTTATTGGTGTTTTTAGAAATTAAGCTTTCTGCAAAATCAGGCGATGTGTTTGAGCAAGTTGCACGAGATTTGGCAGATATTCCTGAAGTTTTAGAATGTCATTTGATTTCTGGGGACTTTGATTATCTAGTCAAAGCGCGTTTAAAGGAAATGAGTACCTATCGTAAGTTGCTAGGCAATATTTTAAAAAAACTACCTGCCTCGGCATCCTCACATAGCTATGTAGTGATGGAGGAAGTTAAAGAAAGTACGTATTTAGATTTGAGTGTATAGTTGTACAAAAAATAACATGCTGCAACTCGGCTACTGCTGAATTGTGCCTCATAGCAGGTTAAGGTCATGTAAAACACAAGGCGAACCAAAGGAGGATGGCATGTTTGACCAACAACCGACTTTAGAACTGTTATTTGAACAATTGGGTCTAGATGCAGACCAAGCAGCAATTGATCAATTTATTCGTGACCATCAATTACCTGCAGAAACGAAATTACATTGTGCTGAGTTTTGGACGGAAGGGCAACGCCAATTTTTGCTAAGTCACTGGAAACAAGATGATGATTGGGCCATTGTGATTGAAACTTTAAATGAGCAATTACATAGCGATCAACATCCGAGTGTTTAATCTGTATGTAAGTTAAAAAAAGTACTTAAGTGAAATCAAAAAATTTCATCAAAAAAGCGCCAGTAAACTGCGTGCTCACAAAAAGATACAACAAACCCAGTCGAAAGGCTGGGTTTTTTATACAAAGTGTTATAAGTTGGTTGAATAAGGAATTACAATGAAACTAATAAAAGGGGGCAAGGTGCTCATGCAAAATACTCCATCATTAGCCATGTTATTCAGCCAACTCGGTTTAGCCAGCAGCCCTGCAGCCATTGAACTGTATGTACGTACGCATCAATTACCTGCACATATTAATTTACATGAAGCGCCGTTTTGGAATAAATCACAACGTGAATTTTTAATCAGTCATTTGGTACAAGACGATGATTGGGCCATTTGGATTGATGAACTCAATCAACAATTGCATTTAGATGCTTATCGTTTACAAGCTGTTTAGGTTCAAGTCATTATCATCTTTAATATGTTTTCATTAAAAACGCCTCAGAACGAGGCGTTTTTTTAATGCATTCTGCTTTTAAGAATTTGTTTAAACCAGACTTCAGTTTGATAGGCATTAAATGCAGGGTGAATTTGTAAAAGTTCCAAATCAAATTCGGCAGTTTTACTGTATTTACCTAACCAGTGGCGACACAGTGCGCTTTCATTTTTACTGGCGCTCGCATAAGCTAAGAAAAAGAAAATATCCCCATGTGCATAATGGGTCATGGCTTTTAAAATTTGTTGAGTAATTAAGGCGTATTTCGCATCACGGGTCAGTTCAAAATACATCATATAGGCTTTGGCTAAATGCAAAGACAAATTGATATATAACGTCACCGGCATTTCTTCAAATTCAACCCGACCTTGTTCTAACAGTACAATGGCTTCTTGTAAAAAATAAATTTGTTCTTGGCGTAACTCGCTCAAACTCACCAATTGTAAGCGTAAATCGGCACGTTCTAATGCCAATTCAGGCGTATTGCCTTGTAAAAAAAGTTGGTCGGTTTCCCCAATACGTTGAATAAGATGTTGAGTCGAGTTGCGCATGGGTGAGTTCCTGATAGCAATATTTGTTCTACATCGGGGCAAACTTACAGTTTTAAAGCCAATAGTCTGAAAAATGCGGTCTATCTTTACCAAAGTTGGTTGCGGCTGCGTAGCCATGCGGTAATGGAAAGACGTTGCTGTGTCGCAGGCAAAACCTCATGTAATAAATCACTTTGGAAAATCGCAATCCGATTTGGGCGTGGTTCTATAATCTGCCATGCTCCATGTTTGTCTTGTAAGCGTAGTTGTCCTCCCCAATCTGTCTGCCACTCAGGATGTAAATAATAGACAGCAGAAATCACCCGATCATTTTTTTGTTGTGGATTATCTCGGTGCAAAGCATAAAAAGAACCTGCTTGATAGCTGGCAAAATGTGCTTCGACCTCACGAATCCCTAAATAAAATGCTTGATTGAATTGTTCGGCCAAAGCCAAAAGGGTTTGGGTATGTTGTTGTGCAATGCTTAAATCTTCGTGAATCCATAAAATATGATCACTGCGAATTTTGCTGACCACACCATTTTGAATGGCTGCTTCACGAAATTGATCTAAATTTTGACTACACTCTAGCAGCAATTGTTGTTGATATTCGGGTGAATAAGCATCATCAATTATTGCAAAACCATGTTGATCCAAATCTTCAAGAATTCGATCAACATTCCAGGACTTTGGGAGAAGTGTAGCGTCCATATAAAATACTCAGAAAAAGATGAAATTGAGAGTTGGTTATTTTAGAGGAATACAAGCTCCTGAATGAAACTTTTTTTCATGCTAAAATGTCGGTTGATTTTAGGAATGAACCAAACATGAATTATCGTCACCATTTCCATGCGGGCAACTTTGCCGATGTCATGAAGCATGTTTTATTGCTGCAAATTTTGACACGTTTAAATGCCAAAGATAAACCTTATCGCTATGTCGATACACATGGCGGTGCGGGTAAATATGACTTATCTTTAGCACCTGCACAAAAATCGGGTGAATTTTTAAATGGTATTCATCGTTTAGTGAAACTAGATGATTCAATCAAACGTCAGGCACCACAAGGTGTACAGCAGTATTTAAAACTGGTTGAAGCAATGCGTGAAGTGGATGGGCAAGGTGCTTATCCGGGTTCGCCGTGGTTTGCTTTACAAGGCATGCGTGACATCGATAAAGCGACTATTTTTGAAATGCAGCGCGATGTATTCCAGCAATTACGTCATAACATTCGTGACAAGCGCGCAGGTCTACATGAGCGTGATGCTTACGAAGGTTTATTGGGCGTCATTCCACCGAAAGAAAAACGCGGCTTGGTGATGATTGATCCACCGTATGAATTAGAACGTAAAGATTTCCCACAGTTGGTAGAATTATTGGCTGCTGCACATAAAAAATGGCCAACAGGCGTATTTGCTGTGTGGTATCCAATTAAAGACCGCGCCATGATTGAACGTTTTGAAAAGAAAATGTTTAAAACAGGGATTCGCCGTCAACTTATTTGTGAAATTTGTGTATGGCCTGATGATACTCCTGTGGGTTTAAACGGTTGTGGTTTATTGGTAATTAATCCACCATGGAAATTCTCTGAAGATGCAGATGAAGCCTTGCAATGGTTGTTCCCACACTTGCGTATGCAAGAACACGGTGGACATGCTGCAGTGCGTTGGTTAGTTGGCGAATAAAAATTTAAATAGACGTTCAGGTTACAGTTAGGACACAAAATAATGACAAACACATCAAAGCCCGAAGGAGAATATAGTTCCCGTGATCTTGAGCATGACGGAATTACATTTGAAGTGGTGGAAGAAGAACATACCCGTGAAGGGCAAAAGGTGAAACGTCGTGGTATCTATCTGTGGCCAAACCTGATTACCACGGCAGCCTTGTTGTCGGGTTTTTACTCCATTATTGCGAGTATGAATGGCGAATTTAGCCAAGCCATCTATGCCATATTTCTAGCAGCATTGTTTGATGGCTTAGATGGTCGTGTGGCACGTGCCATTGGTGCTCAAAGTCCATTTGGCGAACAGTTTGATTCATTATCCGATATGCTTGCTTTTGGCGTTGCACCTGCGATTTTGATGTATAGCTGGAGTTTGCACGATTTAGGTCGTATCGGCTTGGCAGCCTGCTTTGTGTATACGGCTTGTGCCGCATTCCGTTTGGCGCGTTTTAATGTGCAAATTGGTGTGGTCGATAAACGCTACTTTATTGGTGTGGCAAGTCCTTTGGCAGCACTGATTATCGTGTCTTTGGTTTGGGTAGGTCGGGACTTTCCTGAACTGTATGATATTCGTGAAACTGGACTACAAATCCTCAATGCTGTGATTATTATTGCAGTAGGATTGTTGATGATTTCCAATATTAAATATTATTCATTTAAAACCTTTGACCGTAAGCGTGTGCCGTTTTTTGTATTGCCAATCGCAGTATTTATCCTTGCAGCCATGACGTACAATATCCCTGTAGGAATTTTAGTGATTTCAATTATTTATGCGCTTTCAGGTTTCGTGACCACTTTTATGGCAAGAAAAAATGCAGTGAGTTAATTAAGCTTTCATAAAAGCATCAACTCACAAGGAGTTTGATATGCAGCTGTTTCAAGATTTTCTCGATCGTTCCAAACAACTCAATCAAACTCCTGCGGCAACCGCCAAACTGCCTTATCACGCCCCGAAACATCATTATAAGTTTATCTATCAGGGCTTAATTCTTCCTAACTTGCCTGCACCTTTACATTATCTCAACTTTATCGGCTTATTGGGCAGTCTAAATACTGCAATGCTGCGCCCTGAAAATGTGATTACAACTTCAGCTTTAGATACGGCCAGTATTCTTTGTAGTAGTAGTCCCCACATGGTGGGACAGTCCAATCATTATTCAATACAACACGACTGCGTATTTACCGCACAGTATTTTCAGTTTGCCAATAAAGAACGCATTACTGGACACTTTCCGCAATTTCATATTCAACGTGAAGATAGCGAACTTAGCTTTGATTTAAAGATCACCACAAGCTCTACAATTTCATATTTCACTAAATTGCGAATGAATTTGGCAGAACATTGGTCTTTGCTGTGTCAGTGTCAGGGAAGTGTACGCTATAAAGATCAGCATTTTCAGATTGAGCAATTGGGTAGTTTTGAGTTTGCCCGCTCAATCCAGTTTCCTTATTTCGCTGTGGCATTTTTTTGCTATCAAGTGATTAATCTGAATCATCAGCAACAAATGATATTGCTACAAAGTCGTGATGTGTTGAATCGAATTTTGCAATCTCGAATCTATCTGCGAAATGCGAACACGGAGCAAACTCGGGTATTTGATGGGCAAGTACAATTTAATATTCAACGGGTTTATCCAAAAGTAAAAACGCCAACAGGTCAGTGTATGTATTTGCCACGTGAGTTTGAATGGCGTTATCAAGATGAAGATGGCACCTCAATTCATTTACAGGCGCAGAGTCGTGGTGATTTTAAATTTGGGGCTGCAGCAGGTTATGTCGGAAGTTTTCAATATCAGTTGGCTATAAATGGAGATCAACATCAAGGAGAAGGAGGCTATTGTGAATATATCGACTGCCGCGCACTGAAATGGCAGGAACATGATCAGCCAGAAAAAATGCCAGATGTAGTTATGAATCCTGAACCTTTTATGATCAAGAAAAAGAAATAAACAGTATTTTGTGGAAAAGTGAAGTATTTTGCTGAATAATTAACCGTTCGGACTAAAAAACTCATAAAACTTAAAAAGAGGGGTTGCAAGGCGAAATATTTCACCTATAATGCACATCCATCGGCGGTGATTAAGATTAAAACTTCTGATAAAACAATAACTTGGTTAAGAATGATTGAGTTGGGTTTTAGAAAGAAAGTTTAAAATAATTTAAATTACCAGTTGACACTTTAGAAATAAAGCGTAATATAGCCGACCTAGCTTGATGCTGACGAAGCATCGAGAAGATCATTAAGAGATTATGAAGAACAACTTGTGTGGATTTTTACTGATTGATTGATCGAAATTATTTCATTGATTGATTGGTTTAAATTACTTGAAGTTTATTTGAGCGAAATTTAAGTCAGAAATTGATGAGCCAGATTTGGAAGTTTAGATTAAAACTTCAAAATGATTTTAACTGAAGAGTTTGATCATGGCTCAGATTGAACGCTGGCGGCAGGCTTAACACATGCAAGTCGAGCGGGCGAGGTTGCTTCGGTAACTGAGCTAGCGGCGG
>NZ_BPPH01000010.1:0-100717 GCF_021602765.1 Acinetobacter sp. KAM396 | reverse complement strand
ACTCGTCCTAGAAAAGCGTTAGATTGGCTTACACCATTAGAGAAATTTGCTCAGCTTGTTGATTATCATAAGACTTTTCAAACTGTCGCACCTCATGTTTGAATTCGCCCTAATATAAAAGCTTATTTTCAATAAAAAACACATCATAATACCCCCTTGCCTTTTAACCACAAAAATATTGAAGTTATTATTTAGAAGCAATTAATAGAAAAATAAACAAATCTTTTTTAAACAAGCTACTAATAAAAATATCTCCATCGAAAATAAAGTATAAAAATTCAAAAACCATTTAATAAAGTATCAATAGAGTTAAAATACATATAGCTTACTTTTAATTTTAAAGAGGAATACAAGAAATAATTTCTTGTATTCCTGTTATAAGATTGGGAGAACCAAGTTGATAATTTCACCCATTTCTTTGGATCTATTAATTTAAGTTTCGACTTTACTTATTTGAGCTTAGCCATTTGGTCGAGTCACAATCGGGAAAATTGAATCTGGACGTTTAAACATTGCAAAGAATTTTCCAATTTTCAGTGGATTACCTTTGACTTTACTGTCTTTAGAAAGCAGGACTTTTACCCCTTCTATTTGACCTGTAATCATTTTTAGATATAAGGGCTTGGTTAAGGTTAATGTAGGGCAATCCAATGCCAAATCTTTACTTTCATCATAACGCTTAAACTGCATGACTGAGTTTTCAACCCATAATGAAAAATGCTCTTTGGTATCCGACAAAACCAGATTGATACACTGGTTTTCATTTTTTAAATTTTCCACATCTAAATTTGTCGCCATAGCTTCAAGAAATCTTTCAGTTGGTGTATGAATCAATAAATCACTCGGATCAGAAGTATTTTGTAGGGGTACATTATTTTGTAGCTCTTGAGCGCCCACCAAAAAGAAATTACGCCAAGTTGAAGCCTCAGCAGCATAGCCCAATTGACGATAAGTATTCGCCAATAAGTCTTTTGCTTGTTGGTTTTGAGGGTTATTCAACACAATATGTTTTAAAATCTCGGCAGCCCATCTATAGTCAGCTTGAGCGTAGGCATCCCGCGCATTTTTCAATGCATTGTTCTCCCCACCTGCTAACTCAATATATTTTTTTGCAACAGCTTTAGGGGGTAATGGATCTAAATTGGAAGGATGGGCATCGAACCATCCCATATAATATTGGTATACTGCTTTTACATTATGTTTTAGGGTTCCATAATAGCCATGAGCATATAGTTTTTGATCAAGTGCCGCTGGAAGCTTAATTTTTTCGGCAATTTCAGCGCCATTAAAACCAGAGTTCATATATCTCACCGTCTGATCATGCGTGAACTTATAAACATCTCGCTGGGTTTTAATAAAATCTTGAATATTGTCATTGCCCCAGACAGGCCAATGATGCTGTGCAATCAATACATCGGATGCTTTGGCATGCTGCATTGCTTGGTCTAGATAGCCCACCCATTTTAAGGCATCACGGACTTTAGCACCCCGAAGGGTATAAAGATTATGCATGGTATGAGATAGAATTTCTGCGCCGTTATAAAGTTTCAATGATGGGATAGAGAACGTTAATTCTGCTGGTGCTTCTGAACCCGGCACGTTATAAAACACAAAATCCAAGCCATCAACCGTCATTTTCTGTTCTGGTTGAGTGATCAGTTGTGTAGGCTCAAGGATGCCCATTTTTCCCACAGCAACAGCCTTACCTAAACCTGTATCCACCAATCCTTCCGCATTTTTAGGTAGAAAAGTTCCATACATATAAGTCGCACGACGTATCATGGCTGAACCTGCCATCACATTTTCACTGGTCGCTTCTTCCATAAAGCCTTTTGGCGCAATAATTGGAGTTTTTCTAGCGTTAATTTCTTCGCTAGAAAGAACGCCTAATGCACCACCAAAATGATCGATATGGCTATGGGTAAAGATAATGGCTGAAATTTTTTGCTCACCTAAATGCTGTCTAGCAAATTTAAGTGCTGCTTCAGCCGTTTCTTTAGAGGTTAATGTATCCACAATAATCCAGCCAGTATCACCCTGAATGATGGTCATATTTGCCAAATCAAAACCACGAATTTGCCAAACTCGATCTGTTACTTTAAATAGCCCAACATTGTTGTTTAATTTTGCTTGTCGCCATAGAGTGGGATTAACGGTATTTGGTGCTTGATCTTGTAAAAAACTAAATGCATCAAAATCCCAGATAACATTGCCTTTCTCACTTTTAATTTGACCTGTTGGCTTGGCAATAAAGCCCTTTTGAGCCTGATTAAACTCAGTCATATCCTCTAAGTTATACTTCGCCTTATATGTATTATTTGATTCAATGACCGCTTTTTCTACTACAGTATTTGCTGCAAAAACAGAAAATGGCAGAATAAGCATCAATGAAACTGTTAAAAACTTAATTTTCATCTTCTTTCCTTTTTTTAAATAGAGGTGGTCCCACATGTTTGAACAACTAAAAGCTTATTTATAAGTGATACTCTGCTCTAGTTAAGCTACCTTATTTTGTTGTGGTAGCTGGTCATAGTAAAACTCATCTGGAGTCATTTTGTCCAGACTCGAATGAGGTCGTTTCAAATTATAAAATTCAAAATATGCGTTTAATTGCTTCTTCGCATCCAAAACATTGCTGTAGGCTTTGAGATACACCTCTTCATATTTAACGCTCCGCCATAATCGTTCAACCATCACATTATCAACCCATCGACCTTTACCATCCATGCTGATTTGGATGTCATTTGATTTCAATACCACTCTTAAAGAGTGGTAGTTGTATCTAGCACTAAAAAAGAATAATTAAAAGTTAAAATTAATTCATATTTTTTTGCTCCTTAATACCCAATTTCACTGCAATTTTATGACTTTCACCGCGTTTCGGAACTCTATTGTTCTTTAAAATTCGATAAACTAGGTCTGGAGAAAAATGATTATCTCTTGCCCATTCAGCAATGGAAATTCCATTTGCTGAAAACTCTTCTCTAACTTGCTGAATCGATTTGATCATATCGGATAAATTTTGAATGATGTTGACGAAAAAATAGAATATTTTTCAGGATCAATCAATCACTTTTTTATTGTAAGTTATTGTTTTTATTATATTAATATTATATATAATGGTTTTTATAATCATCCATTATATATTTTAATAATGCTATTTATTGTTTTAATCTTTACTTCACAAAAATTAATCTGATAATCAATTTCTTCTTTATATTTTTGAATTGAATCACAAAATTCAGGGTAAGAAACTGCCAATTCATTAATAAAATCTACCTGATTTTTTAGAAAGCTTAACTCTTTGTTTATAGTGTTTTTTTGGGTAAATAGTGGGTTGTTTTCATCAATATCAATCAGTTTTTTTCGCAGTTCTTTTAATTTTGGCGTTTCACTATATAAATATAATCTTTTATTACATAGTGATCTTTGTGCTACCAAAAAATCATTTTTCAATAATACTTGAATTGCTGTGTACATGCGCTCACGTAATGTCTTCATACTTAAAATGCGTGGTCGATCTGATTGTTTAATAATTAACCAAAAGCATTTTGATTCCCAATTTTTAATTTCATTGTTTTTTATTATTTCAACGAAATCTTCGGCTAAGGGAATATTCAATTTCAACATTTTAGACCTCTTTCATAATGAAAATGAGGATTATAAGCCGTGGATGTTTAATCCTCAATTGGTGATATTTCTGTTTTTTGAGAAATTTTTCAAATGTCAGAATTATCTACTGAAATTGGTCGATTATTACGAAAAAAAAGAGCGGAGAAAAAAATTACCCAAGAAGCATTAGCATTACAATGTGGAATTGATCGTAGTTATTTAGGTCGTATTGAACGTGGTGAAGTAAACATCACTGTCTTAAAACTCTATGAGCTTGCTTCTGTGCTTCAGATTGATGCTAAAGAGTTATTGCCTTAAATTTCTCACGCCAAACCATGTCGCATCTCATTTAATTACAATAGCTTTTTCTATTAATATCTACCACAATATCCTCAAAGAAATTTGAGAGTCATCGGTGTGATTACAGGCGAAATTAAAAGCAAAATTGACCAAATCTGGAATGCATTTTGGAGTGGGGGTATTTCTAACCCACTCGAAGTGATGGAGCAGATGACCTATTTGTTATTTATTCGCCGACTTGATGAAATCCAGATTACAAAAGAGCGCAAAGCCAATCGTCTAAAAATAACAATAGAAAAACCAGTGTTCAAACCAGAGCAAGATCATCTGCGTTGGTCAAAGTTCACTACCTTGGGTGATCCTACTCAGCTTTACAATATTATTGCCAATGAAGTTTTTCCGTTTATTAAAAATCTTGGTAATGAAGGTGATACTACATACAGTCATCACATGAAGGATGCCCGTTTCACTATTCCTACACCTGCACTTTTAACGAAAGTGGTCGATCTCTTGGCTGAAGTGCCGATGGATGATAAAGATACTAAGGGTGATATTTACGAGTACATGCTTGGTAAAATTGCATCTGCAGGTCAGAACGGTCAATTCCGTACACCTCGCCATATCATCAAGATGATTGTGGAGTTGATGCAGCCAAAACCAACCGATACCATTTGCGACCCTGCTTGTGGTACAGCAGGCTTCCTCGTTGCTGCAAGTGAATACTTAAATGAACATCACAGCACAGAAATTTTTGCATCACCTGAAGCAGCAAAGCGTTTTAGTGAAGAAACTTTCTTTGGCTATGACTTTGATAGCACAATGCTTCGTATTGGTTCTATGAATATGATGCTGCACGGTGTTGAAAATCCAAGTATTGAAAACCGTGATTCTTTAAGCGAAGCACATTCACATATTGAAAGTCAGTTTAGTTTGATTCTTGCCAATCCACCATTTGCAGGCAGTTTGGACTATGAAAGCTGTGCTAAAAATATTCAGGCGATTGTTAAGACCAAAAAGACTGAATTGCTATTTTTAGCTTTGTTCCTACGATTACTGAAAACAGGTGGTCGTACAGCAATTATTGTGCCTGATGGAGTGTTATTCGGCTCATCTAAAGCACATAAGGATTTGCGTAAAAAGATTGTAGAAGAGCAAAAGCTTGAAGCGATTATTTCGATGCCTTCTGGTGTATTTAAGCCTTATGCAGGGGTTTCGACTGCGATTATGATTTTCACCAAAACCATGTCGGGCGGTACGGACAAAGTTTGGTTTTATGATATGCAGGCGGATGGTTATTCGCTAGATGATAAGCGTAACGAGCTAGATAGTTCAAAGCATGAAAATAATAACATTCCTGACATTCTTGCCCGTTTTAAAAATTTGGATGCTGAAGCAGATCGTAAAGCGACTGAGCAAAGTTTCTTGGTGGATAAAGCGGATATTGCTGCCAATGGTTACGACTTGTCGATTAACCGTTATAAAGAAGTGGTGTATGAGCAAGTGGAATATGAAGCACCAAGTAAAATTTTGGCGGATTTAGAAGTACTTGAGCAGGATATTTTAAAAGGAATGACTAAGCTTAAGGAGTTGTTGAAATGACTATTCCTGTTAAAAAAATAAGTACATTTTGTAAAACAGGTAGTGGTGGTACACCTTCTCGTTCAAATAATGCTTTTTTTGAAAATGGTACAATTCCGTGGGTTAAATCAGGCGAATTAAAAAACCGTTATATCACTGAGATTGAAGAATACATAACTGATTTAGCGGTAGAAAAATCTTCAGCTAAATTAGTGTCAAAAGGTTCTTTACTAATTGCTATGTATGGTGCAACAGTTGGAGAAGTTTCTCAGCTCACTTTTGATGCAACAACTAATCAGGCTATTTGTAATATTCAACCTGATGAAAATGTTTGTGATGTTAATTATTTATACAGATTTTTAGAAGCATCAAAACCATATCTTTTAAGTCGTCGAGTTGGTGGTGGTCAGCCAAATATTTCTCAAAGTGTAATTAAGGATTTAGACGTTCCACTCCCACCACTTTCCGAACAACGCCGAATTGCGTCAATTTTAGATCAAGCGGATGAATTACGCCAAAAACGTCAGCAAGCGATTGAAAAGTTAGACCAGCTTTTACAAGCTACATTTATTGATATGTTTGGCGATCCTGTGAGTAATCCTAAAGGATGGGACATCGGGTGCATTGGAGACATGCTTGAATCAGTAAAATATGGTTCATCTGATAAAGCTACATTGGAAGGCGAAATACCTATTCTTCGCATGAATAACTTGACGTATTCAGGTGAAATGAATTTAACCGATTTAAAATATATAACTAAAGTCCAAGCTGATGAAAAATACCTTGTAAAAGAAGGTGATATTTTATTTAATCGAACGAATAGTAAAGAATTGGTTGGCAAGACTGCTGTTTATAATGGCCCTGAACCAATGGCTTATGCAGGTTATCTTATAAGAGGTAGAACTAAAGCAAATTATACACCTGAATATATCTCTGCTTTTTTAAATTCTCCTTGGGGGAAAGAGAAATTGCAAAGTATGTGTAAAAGTATTGTTGGGATGGCAAATATTAATGCCAAAGAATTTCAATCAATAGTTTTACCTATTCCACCTGAAGCTTTACAAGCTCACTTCAAGAGTAAAGTTTTAGCAATCAGAGAGAAGAAACAATTACTTGCTAATCAATTGAAAGTTTTTGAAATTTTATTTAAATCATTACAAAACCAAGCATTTAGCGGAAATTTATAAAATTATTAGAGGGTGGATACATGAGCAACTTTCAGTTTTTAGAGCCTGAATTTAAAAGCTTGGCAAACACTGCTAAAGAAGCTGAAAAGCTCGTGTATATTTCCCCACAATTTGCCCTTGCTGCTGCAAGAACATCACTAGAAAATCTCGTGCTGTGGCTGTATCAATACGATAAAAAACTCACTCAGCCTTATGACCCATCACTCTACAACCTCATCACCGATGTAAAGTTTAAGGAAATTATCCCACCCTACATTTGGGACAAAATGGATAACATCCGCATGGTGGGAAACAGTGCGGTACACGGTAAAAAATTCAAACAACTGACGACTGAAGAAACAGTTAAACACATTAGCCATCTGTTCCTGATCTATGTCTGGTTTGAGCGTAATTATGGCTCACCATCAAAAGATCGCTCTCAGACCATTTTATTCAATCCTAGACTAATTCCAAATGCTGACCACACACAGCAAATGGCAACGAATCAGGAACAACTGCAAAAAGAAGTTGAAGCCAAAGAAAAAGCATTTGCAGAACAACACAAAGCATTGCGTGAACGTGAACAACAGCTATTTGAATTATCTGCAAGTCTAGAAGAACGTGAAAAACTACTTGCCAATATTGACGCTGAACTTGCTCAAAAACGTGCTGAAGTTGAACAGGCTAAACTTGCCAATAGCCAGATTCCTGATCATACCGACTACAAAGAAGACGAAACTCGTAAACTAAAAATTGATCTTTTACTAGAAGAAGCGGGTTGGGAAATTGGTGTAACGGCAAGAGAGGAAGTTCCAGTTACTGGCATGCCAAGTCCATCAGGTAAAGGTGCTGTCGATTATGTACTGTATGATGCCAATGGCTTGCCTTTAGCCTTGGTAGAGGCTAAACGTACATCGGTTGATCCTGAAGTGGGACAACAACAAGCAAAACTCTATGCAGATTGTCTAGAACAGCAAACAGGTCAACGTCCTGTGATGTTCTACACGAACGGTTATAAAACCCGTATCTGGAATGATGTGCAAGGTGGCCCACCTCGTTTGGTACATGGTTTTTACACGCAAACTGAACTAAAACGCCTAATCGAAAGACGCAAAAATAATCCAGATTTGGGGAGCTTTCCGATCAATGCGGAAATTGTTGAGCGTTATTATCAAACCCGTGCCATTAAAGCGATTTTGGCCGCATTTCAGCGTAAAGAACGTGCAGGTTTACTAATTATGGCAACTGGTACGGGCAAAACCCGTACCGCAATTGCGTTGGTTGATGTACTGATGAAAGCCAATGCTGTTCAGAAAGTTTTATTCCTTGCTGACCGTACCTCATTGGTCGTACAAGCCACCAATGCTTTTAAAGCCAATTTACCTGACTCTGCACCTGTTAATTTAGTAGACAGCAAAAACCAAAATGGACGGGTGTATTTATCTACCTATCAAACCATGATGGGGCTGATTGATGAAGTGAATGCAGATGGTACACGTAAATACGGTACAGGCATGTTTGACATGATTATTGTCGATGAAGCCCATCGTAGCGTGTACCAAAAATTCGGTGAGATTTTTAAATACTTTGATAGCTTATTGGTTGGTTTAACTGCTACCCCACGCGATGAAGTAGACCGTGATACTTATGCACTTTTTGGTTTGGAAAGTGGCGTTCCGACAGATTATTACGATTTAGACCAAGCTATTGCCGATGGTTATTTAGTTCCACCTAAAGCCTTTTCAGTCCCCTTAAAATTCATGCGTGAAGGTGTGAAATTTAATGAGTTGTCCGAACAAGAAAAAGAACACTGGAATGAGCTAGATTGGGGCGGTGATGATGCACCTGAAGAAGTAAATGCATCAAAAATTAATAAGGAACTGTTTAATACAGGCACAGTAGACAAAATGCTGCAGCACTTGATGGAAAATGGCATCAAGGTTGAAGGTGGAGATATGTTGGGTAAAACCATCATCTTTGCAGTCAATCAGAACCACGCCAATTTCATTGCAGAACGCTTTGATAAAAACTATCCACAATATGATGGTAAGTTCGCCCGTGTGATCACGCACTCCACCAAGTACGCACAAAGCCTGATTGATAGTTTTAGTAAAAAAGAGCTGGCTGATCCACAAATTGCTATTTCTGTCGATATGCTCGATACAGGCATTGATGTGCCTGAAGTGGTCAACCTAGTCTTTTTCAAAGCTGTACGCTCTAAAGTGAAGTTTATGCAGATGATTGGTCGTGGTACACGGCTTTGCAAAGACCTCTTTGCCCCAGGAATGGACAAAAAAGAATTCTATATTTTTGATTACTGCTCAAACTTTGAATATTTCAACGAAAATCCTGATGGTGCGCCTGTATCTACTGCTGAACCCTTGGGGCAACGACTATTTAAGGCACGTTTAAATCTTTTGAGTTTGTTGAATGCTCAAGACTATCAAACTGAAGAATTGGCAGCCGTCCGTCAAGACATACAACAAAGCCTACAAACTGAAGTGAAATCAATGAACAAAGATAATTTTATTGTTCGTGATGAGCTTGAGTATGTTGAGCAATTCCAAAAAGATGAGGCATGGAACAATTTAGATGATCTTGCTATTGGTACGTTGCGAGAACACATTTCTAAACTTCCAAATGAACTAGAAGCAGAAACACTAGAAGCCAAGCTGTTTGATATGTTGTGCTACAACATCGAACTTGCTGTGCTGAATAAGGATGCCAAAGCAGTACTTGCCTATGCTAATAAAGTGATTGAAATCGCTTCAAAACTGGAAAGTAAAGAGAATATTCCTGTGGTCGTAGCGCAGATTAAGTTGATACAAGACATACAAACCGAAGCCTATTGGGAAGGAATTACAGTCCCTATACTTGAGTCGATGCGTAAATGTATCCGCGGTTTAGTGAAACTCATTGAGAAATCGACCTCAACGATTGTCTATTCTATGTTGGATGATGAAATTGGAGTGATGCAAGCAGTCGATATCCCCGTCGTTTCAAGTGGTGTGAACCTAGCTCAATACCGTAAGCGTGTTGAGAGCTTTATTAAAGCCAATGAGAACCACATAACTATTGCCAAACTCAAACGTGGTTTAGCATTGACTCCAACCGATCTAAGTGAACTTGAACGCTTCGTATTCGAAGCTCAGGAAGTTGAGAGCAAAGAAAAATTTGAAGAATGCTTTGGTACAGAGAAATCTTTACCACTATTTATTCGTTCTTTAGTCGGCTTAGATCGTCAGGCAGTACAACAAGCCTTTTCAAAATATTTACAAGGCTCAAGCTATAACGAAAAACAAATCCGTTTTGTTGAAATGATTATAGATCATCTGACTCAAAACGGTGTATTGGCTGCTGCACAACTTTATGAGCCTCCATTCAATCAGGTTCATTTTGAAGGGATTGATGGTGTATTTAGTGATGGCGATGTCGATAACATATTTGGGGTTGTTGAAGTGTTTAATGAAGCGGTCGCGTAATTTTTATAATTTTGCATTAATGAGATAAAAATGAATCACATTGTATTACCTGAATTAAAGAAATTAATTTTCAAGAACGTAGACTGTAAAAATAAAGTTGAGCACTTAATTTTAGAAAACGATACTGTTGATTTTACATGGGTTGAGTCAAATCGAAGCTATGATGTAATCCAAGTTCAAAGTATAAATATACTAATCACCTCAAATAAAAATTTTGAAACATCAGCATTCGACTATGTAATTCACTCCAATCTTAAATTTAGTCAAAGTAATTTTTCACAAGGTAAGGTTCAACTAAAGGGCTGGATAAAACATCCTAGCTTCAGAGATTATAGTAATAGTGAAATTATTGGCTCTTGGGTTAATAACTTCAACTTCAAAGAAGAAAACCCTGCTACAAATTCTTATGGACTGCGTGAACCTCAGATTGCAGCTCTATATTCCATTTTAAGTCACTTAAAAAGTAAAGATGATGTCATTGGAACTGTAGTTATGCCTACAGGAACTGGTAAAACAGAAACAATGCTTTCAACACTAATCGCAAATAAACTAAATAAGATTATTATTGCTGTTCCGTCAGATGCTTTACGTGAACAAATATATGAAAAGTTTATTAAATTAGGTCTGTTAAAAAAATTTGGTATTGTAAGTAATGACGTTCTATATCCTAGAGTTGGCATTTGGTATGAAAATTTTAAAAAGTCGGAAGACTTAAACAACTTCGTTGATTCAAGTGATGTAATTGTTACCACTATGAATGTTCTAACAAACAACCATGGTGAAATTTTAGATGAAATTAATGAAAAAATAAGCAATATCTTTATTGATGAAGCACACCATGTCGAAGCTGATACATGGAAAAAAGTTAGTAATGCTTTCGCTAAACAAAAAATTCTACAATTTACTGCAACGCCTTTTCGTAATGATAGAAAACGATTAGATGGCAAAATTATCTATAGTTTCAGTTTAAAGAAAGCCCAAGAGCAAGGATACTTTAAACCGATTCACTTCAAATCTATTCGTGAATATGATCAAAAAAAAGCTGACGAATTGATCGCACATCAAGCAGTTGAAATTTTAAAAGAAGATTTGTCTAAAGGATTGGATCATATTTTAATGGCAAGATGTGCAGATAAAACTAGAGCTAATGAAGTCTTTGAATATTATAAGCAGTTTACCGAATTAAATCCTGTATTGGTTTATTCAGGGATTCCAAAGAAAAAAGAAATTCTAGAAGCTATTGTAAAAAAAGAGCACAAAATCATTGTTGCTGTAAATATGTTGGGTGAAGGTTTTGATCTTCCTCAATTAAAGATTGCAGCCTTTCATGATATTCGCAAAAGTTTACCCATAACCTTACAGTTTGCAGGTAGATTCACAAGAACATCAATAGACTCAACTTTAGGAAATGCGACCTTCATTGCTAACATTGCTATAGCAGAAACTGAAGAGGAATTAAGTGAATTATATGCTCAAGATTCTGATTGGAATTTACTATTATCAAACTTAAGTAGCGGGCAAATTAATGAACAGATTGATCTAGGAGATTTTATTAAAGGATTCCAAAATTTAGAAAATTCTAAAATACCTTTTCAAAATATTAGATTTGCTCTGAGCACTGTTGTTTTTAAAAATATTGGGAACTCATTTAATCTTTCTCGATTTAAAAAAGGAATAAAAGGATATGATGATTTAGAATATAAATTTTATGATATCAATAATGATGCAAATACAGCCGTAATTATTACAGCTTCAAAATCTGAAATAGAATGGGTGAATTATAAGGAAGTATATGGTTTAGATTGGACTCTTTACGTTATTTATTATGATGAAATAAATAAACTACTTTTTATTCATAGTTCAGATAAAAGTAGCCTATATCATGAGTTAGCTAATGCTGTTCTGTATAAAAATGCAACTTTAATCGAAAAACTAGATGTTTTTAAAAGTTTTTATGAAATTAAAAGAGTCTCTTTACAGAATGTTGGACTTAAAGAATATTTAAATAGAAAAATTCGTTTTTCAATGAAGGTTGGAACTGATATACAAGATGCATTATCTATTGCAGAACAACAAAGGGGAGAAAAAGCTTTTGTATTTGGCACAGGATACATTGAGGGGAAAAAAATTACTTTAGGTTGCTCTTATAAAGGACGGATATGGAGTTATTTAAAGAATGATATTAAGGAATTTATAAAATGGTGTAATGCAATTGGTGGAAAATTAATTAATCCTTCTATTGATCCAAATCAAATCCTTAAACATACATTGATTCCAGAATCAATAAGCAAACTTCCAGATATTCAACCAATCTATATTGATTGGAGCGATAGTTTTTATTTAAATACAGAATTTAAAATGAATATCAGAGATGAAAAAGATGAAACTAATATTGCTTTTTGTGAGCTAAAACTAATTAGCTATGATCTGATTAATGGTATTTCCTTTGAAATTTCAACGCCATCAAAGAGTTACAAGTTCAATAAATTGTTATTAGACGTTACAAGTCCAAATGGTAATAGTATTCCTGATTTCAACATATCTAAAGCTGACTCTGAAAATGCACAAATAAAAATTGGAAATAAAATTTATAGTTTAGAAGACTATTTAAATAGTAACCCTCCTATTGTTTGGTTTGCAGATGGTTCATCACTACAAGGTAATGAATTTGTTGAAATTAAATCTGTTATTCGTCCATATCCAATAGAAGCCCTAATTCCATGGAGTTGGGTTGGTGTTGACTTAAGTAAAGAAGCTCAAGGTGTTAATCCAATTCAAACAGATTCCATTCAATATAAAACTCTTCAAGTTTTAGAGCAGCAAGATTTTGATATTATTTATGATGATGATTTTTCAGGAGAAATTGCTGATATTATTACAATCAAAGAAACTACAGATAGTATTGATGTACAGTTTTACCATTTAAAATTTGCAAAAGATGGACTTGTGAGTGCCCGGGTTGATAATTTTTATGAGGTTTGTGGTCAGGCACAAAAGTCTATTCATTGGAAACATAAAAGTGGATTAGAGTTTTTTCAACACTTGTTACGCCGAGAAGAGAAAAAGAAAAATGGGTTTTCAAGAAGTCGTATTGAAAAAGGTTCAAAAGAAGATCTTGAAAGATTATTGAGAATTGCAAAAAACCATAAACCTATGAATTTTGAAGTATTCATTGTTCAACCTAGTTTATCCAAGCAGGCAACTACAAGTTCAATTATGACTTTACTTGGAGTCACAGAAAACTATCTCAGAGAAGTTGCAGATATCGATCTCAGAGTGATTGTTAATGAGTAGTTTTTAACTTTAATCTGTCAGATTTTTAATAAATTTAGAGTAATCCTTCAGATCAGTATGAGATGATTTTAGTTACGTTGAAGTTACCAAGTTAGATACGTCTAGCCATTAAAGTATTTTTGATATTTTGTATCCATGTTGATAGGAATTTGGACTACCTTTGTAAATATGTCTAAGATTAACTTGCTTGTTTTTGAGTGTATCCAGTGGACTACTCTTAAATGGAACTAGTGGACTACTATCAATGATATTTACAGAAAAGGTGGCATTCCAAGATGCTCTAAAATCTGTTCCTGTTCCCATCTATCCAACGACCCTCCTTCCAATCCAGATATCAACTCACTTGCTGTTTCCAAATATTGTGCTGTCTTTTCTCTGGACTCTCTTAAACTTAGCCACTGCATTTCTCTAGCGAGATGAAGAGGAGCAACTTCCTCAATTGAAAGCCAAACACTCCAATCATCTTTCGGTACATCAATATATCCTGGCGTATAAAAACGTTTAGGAATCGGCTGTCTACGTTCGATCCAAGATGACAAAGGCTTAAACATATACAAAAAATCCATTACTAATCAAACAGATCATAAAACTCACGTAAGAAGCACGAAAGAATATAATATTCTAGACATAATAATATAATCTAAAAACTGCTTTTCAGAAAATGACAGCTTATGTGTCGCAAAACTCGAAAAATGACACTAATTGTGTCGCAGAAGTTGTCATTAATTATCCCTAATGATGTCTAACTACTTGATTTTTCATATTCTCGATGACAACTTATGTGTCGCATGATGCGCTGCGTCACGCGATACATATGCTGTCATTGTGCGACACATGAGTTGTCATTGAGAAAACCGCCATCCATGGCGGTTTTTTTAAAGATACGATCTAGTATTTAATGGCTAGGTTGTACAAATATCTAAAAATTTGATTTTGTTTAATTTATTTATTTTTAAAATTTCCACAAACCTTTAAAATCGTCATCTTACAAAATATTTATAAAACAAAGCCGTTTTTTTACTTCTTTTGTTCATTATGAGAATAGGACAATAATCTAACACCACAAAAACGACAAAAAACAAAATAAATAAAGGCGCATCACACGCCTTTATTCAGGCTGCTCACATTTAAGCAGGAATACGCAACACTTGTCCTGGGAAAATGTCATCGGCATTTTTCAATAATGGACGGTTAGCTTCAAAGATTTTGTTGTATTGGTTGGCATCCCCATAAAACTCTTTAGAAATTTTAGATAAGGTATCACCAGATTTTACTGTATAGAACTTACTTTCTGGTTCTGGGGTTGCAACGGTAAGTTGATCATCCACTTGCGCAACGTGGTCAATATTACCCACAGCAAGAATAATTTTTTCACGATCTGCCTGACTGTTGACCTGCCCACGCACTGTCGCTAAGTCCGTAGTTGAGTTATAACTCACCGATAAACCTGTCACAGGTAAACCTAAACTTTTCACATGCCCCAAAAGTTTATTGGCAATTTCTTGTGCTGAAGGTTCTACTGGTGTACTTGGTGCAGCTTGTGGCTCTGCAGCTGCTGTATTTTTCTTACCAATCCCTTTTACAAAATCAAAAAGACCCATGAGATACTCCTATTGTTCTGCTGTTATAAAGCGTGGCTCATTTACATAAGCACTTTGCGGTTCTCATTCATTTATAACTAAAAAATAAGTCACTTCGGTTGTGATTAGGCACGAGCTTGGTAACATAATGTAAATTAAATCACATATTCAATAAAAAAGCCGTTTTTCATGTTTCATTGTAAAAACGACAGCACATAAAAAAGCCACCTTGCGGTGGCTTTCATTTCAGCAGTGCTGAAATCAACAATTAACCAAGTTTTTTAGTTACGTAGTCAATTGCTGATTGAACTGTTGTGATTTCGTTAGAATCTTCGTCTGGGATTGTGATGTCAAAATCGTTTTCGAAAGACATTACAAGCTCTACTAAGTCTAAAGAGTCAGCACCTAAGTCATCCATAAAAGATGCTTCGTTTTTGATTTCTTCAGCTTTAAGACCAAGTTGTTCTGCAACCGCTTGTTTAACGCGTTGTTCGATATCGCTCACAGGAATTCTCCTCATTGCTTGTGGCGTTTTTAATGCCGTTAGTTTAATTGAATCTATAAAATTTTGAAAGTTTATACTTGAGCTTAGCTCATGTATAAACCACCATTTACGTGTAACACTGTACCAGTGATGTAACCAGCTTTGTCAGAAGCCAAGAAACTCACTGCATTTGCGATATCTTGTGGATCACCTAAACGGTTTAATGCCACTTGCTCACTCATTTTTTTGCGAATTTCTTCACTTAACTGATCTGTCATTTCAGTTGCAATAAAGCCCGGCGCAACCGAGTTTACTGTAATTTGACGACTGCCCATTTCTTTGGCAAGGCTTCGGCTGAATGCTTCAATACCGGCTTTTGCCGCAGAATAATTGGCTTGTCCTGGGTTCGCAAAATGTGCCACCACAGAACTAATATTAATAATGCGTCCAAAACGTGCTTTGGTCATGCCTTTCAAGACACGTTTAGATAAACGGTAAACTGCCTTTAAGTGAATGTTGAGAATGTCATCCCAATCATCTTCTGACATACGCAGTAACAAATTATCTTTGGTGATACCCGCATTGTTGACCAATACCAAAACTGAACCATAGCTTTGTTCAATGTCAGAAACTAAGGCATCAATGGCAGCACCATCACGAACATCTAAAACTTTACCTGCACCGTTTTCTGCAAAACTTGCCGATAATTTTTCTGCGCCCGCTTCAGAAGTGGCAGTACCTACCACAAAAAAACCGTCTTGAATAAGTTGCTGAGCGATGGCTGCACCAATCCCTCGGCTTGCACCTGTGACTAATGCAACTTTACGTTCTTGTGTCATGCAATTTTCCCTTCTGCCACCAAAATGGCATTTAGCGCATCTTCCATACGACTTTGTGTGTCGAGTGGGAATGCTTTTTCGATATTCTGTAAACGCTTCGCAAGATTCGCCAATACGTTGCCTGGGCCACATTCCACGATATATTCAATACCTTGATCTTGTAGGTATTGCATAGTTTGTGTCCACTGCACCGATTGATACAATTGCGCAGTGAGTGCCTGACCTAATTGCGCAACATCTGCCGCGATTCCAGCGTTGACATTTTGTATTACAGGAATACGCGGTAGCTCAATGGCAGTTTGTTCCAAAGCTTGTGCAAACTGTTCTGCCGCAGGTTTCATCAATGAACAGTGCGAAGGTACAGATACAGGCAGGGCAATAGCTTTACCACCATTTTCTTTGGCCAATGCCATAACAGCTTCGACTAAAGTTTTATCGCCTGCAATCACGACTTGGCCTTGCGCGTTGTAGTTCGCTGCTTCTACCGAGCCACGACCTTGCACATTGACTTGTTCACATAGCTCTAGCACTTTGGCATCTTCAAGACCCAAAATAGCCGCCATAGCGCCCTGCCCTTGTGGTACAGCATTTTGCATTAACTTACCACGTAAGTTCACCAATTTGACTGCATCGCCCAAGCTTAGGCTGCCTGCTGCAACCAATGCGCTGTATTCGCCTAATGAGTGCCCTGCCAAGTATTTTGGTGCAACACCACCCAGCTCTAACCACACACGCCATAAAGCGATACTTGCAGTGAGTAATACCGGCTGAGTAAATTCTGTTTGGTCTAAACCTTCACCACTTTGTGCAATGTGCCATAAGTCAAAGCCAATTGCTTCAGAGGCTTCCACAAATGTTTCGCGCACACCGCTAAACTGTTCTGCAAGCTCAGCCAACATACCGGCTTTTTGTGAGCCTTGACCAGGAAAAACAAATGCAGTTTTAGTGGCTTGAGCCGCTTGCTCGAGTCGTTTAGCAGACATAAAAAATCCTTTAATTAAGATGCGCAAATTGTAGTTTTTAGCCACTACAACCCACACCTTCTCATGTAAGCTCAGTTATGGAGCGAAAATTTAACACTTAATTTTGCTTTTAGTAATTGCCAAATACAACAAAAATCGGGCACAAAAAAAGGGAGCTTACGCTCCCATTTTTTCTACTAAGCTTGACGCTTAATACATCACCAATTATTCAGCATCTGCTGCTTTAGCGAATAATTGACGACCACGGTAGAAACCATCTTTAGTTACGTGGTGACGACGATGAGTTTCACCAGTAGCTTGGTCTACAGTTAATGCATTCTCGGTTAAAGCGTCATGTGAACGGCGCATGTCACGGCGAGAGCGACTTTTACGGTTTTGCTGAACGGCCATGATGGCTCCTTACAAAGATCGAAAAAATGGATCAGAACAAATTGAGTTGTCTTAACTGGAAATTATAACATAATTTTCAGTTAAGTTTACCTTTCAAACTTGCCAAAACATCAAACGGATTATCACGTTTTTCTTCGGCAATGTTCTGAATGGCAGGTTGATGCTTATGCTCGCAAGCGTCATGCTTAGGAGATAAGGGCAACAACAATAACAATTCATCTTCTATAAGTGACAGTAAATTAGCCGTCGCAGGCGAATCATAATCGCCTTTGGTGGTGGCTTCACTTTCACCTAATACAATGAAATCAGCATCCTCATCCAAGCGCTCTATCAGTGACTCATCATCCACAAGAGCTAGATGAAAATCTAAAACGAGGTCTATTTCTACAGAACCCAAGCAGCGCTGGCATTCCATTGGAACTTTCGTTTCAATATGACCATCTAGCCATACAATGCGATGATACGCATCCATTGATAGCTTACAGTCTATGTTAACCAATTGATCATCAATTGATCCAACAGCTTCACGGGCGATACGAGCAAAGCGATACGATGGCAGGTTACCTGACCATGTAAAGCCCTGTTCAGCCCATTTAAACGGCTCAATCTGTGCCGGAAAGGTATTTGCTGACATAATTAAGGCGGCAATTCTACAAATTCATCAGTACTCTGTCAAAGATTAAGATACAATTTTGTACTTATTTAGACAGACCAATTTTGGGTAAAACAGTCATGCATCTGTTGCAGCCGCAAACAGAAGTGAATTTTTCATCACTTGTGAGCACACTTCCAACCACCAATTCTGACACTTCGCACCCCCAAGTGCAACTCTCGGACTGGGCAAAACTCAATACAGAAACGGAACAGGTGGACTGGCTCATCTTACACTTTAATCACTGGTTTTCCCACCTAAATGTGAACTTGGTCAAAGGTGATTTTGAACCTGAGTACTTTCCTGCCACAGCAACACAGCCTGCACGAATTCAATTTGCTCATGGCTTCTTTAATAGCGCACTGCATGAAATTAGCCATTGGTGCATTGCAGGTGAACAAAGGCGCTTATTACCAGACTTAGGCTATTGGTATGCCCCCGATGGTCGTACTCAAGAACAACAGGCCTTGTTTGAACAAGTCGAAATTAAGCCACAAGCCATAGAATGGCTATTTGCTCAAGCGTTTGGGCGTAAATTCCGTGTGTCTTTAGATAACCTAACAGGTGAAGGTGGAGATGGCCGCACATTTAAAGACAATGTCTTTGCCCAAGTACAGCGTTATTTTAACGGAGAAGCCAAACTGCCACGCGATGCAAAACGCTTTATCGAATGTATTTGTTACTGCACCCGAGGTGGCAAAACATTACAAAATGCAGAGTTTGAACGTAAAGATCTAGATTAAATGCAATAAAGCACAAGACAATGATTGCAAGTGACATCAATCCCCTTTCATAATGATCCTAACGTCACACATACGCTACTGAGGAATTCGCATGTTGCATTTAAGAGTACATCCTGAAAATCCACAGCCGCGTCTCATCAGCCAAGCGGTTGAACGCATACGCGCAGGCGATGTGGTGGTTTATCCAACCGATGCAGCCTATGCAATTGGTTGCCAAATTGGTAATAAAACCGCGATGGAGCGCATTTCACAAATTCGTGGTTTAGGTGCTAAACACCAGTACGCCATTATTTGTGCCGATTTATCGGATATTGCCACCTACGCCAAAGTAGACAATGCCATGTATCGTCTACTGAAAAACAATACCCCTGCGGTCACGACCTTTATTTTACCAGCGACCAGTGAAGTGCCACGCCGCTTAATGCATCCCAATAAAAAAACCATTGGTTTGCGCATTCCAAGCAACCCCATTTGTCGCATGCTACTGAAAGAACTGGGTGAACCTTTACTAACCAGCACCCTCATTTTACCAGGTCAGGAAGACCCTTTAGATGATCCATACGAGATTGATCTACAACTCAACAAACGCATAGATGTACTGATTGATGGTGGCTTAGGCACACTCAGCACCACCAGTATTGTGGACTTGTCGGGTGACAATCCGAAAATTGTGCGTCGTGGTGTGGGAGATGTGAGTGCTTTTGAATAAGCACTCCTTTATACACATCGTATTTGTTTTCTTTGTGGCATCATCACCTAAGAAAATACCCCTATTTATTTTTGGCTTTTTTTGATATTTGGTCGTAGAACAGATTTATTTCAACCTTGATATCCTTTAGACTAGCCGCTATTAATTTTGTGCTATTTCTCTACCGCTCCTCCTATCTAAAGCGGAAATAGCGTTTGCATGCTTTTGAAAATTCGCGTGGCCCAATACTGTAATGAATCAATCCCTCCACAATGCGATGGAACCTGCCCAACACATTCGTGTGTTAGATGAATGGCAAGAGTCGATTCCAGAGGATTTGTATATCCCTCCTGCAGCTTTTGAAATTCTATTAGAGCATTTCGAAGGACCTCTCGACTTTTTAATTTACCTGATTCAAAAAAATGGCTTCGATTTACTCCAGTTAGATATCGCCCCAATTGCATCGCAATATCTGTCGTATATGGATGCCATGAAATCACTGAATATTGAACTTACAGCCGACTATATGGTGATGGCTGCACTATTGGCCGATTTAAAATCACGGCTATTATTGCCCAAAGCACCAAGCACTAGTGCAATTGAGAAAGATCCGAAACAAGAACTGATTGACCGCTTAGAAACCTATTTAAGAGTCAAGCAAGCAGCGGAACGCCTTGGGCAAATGCCAGTTTTAGAGCGTGACACCTTTGCCACCAATGTGAGTTTAGGACACACTGCGGTGAATAATGTCGGCTATGCAGCCGATCAATTACGTGATGCCTTATTCTGCATTTTTAACCGTCCTGAACCTGTCACGCATCAAATTTTGCAAGAACCTGTCTTACTTGAAGAACGGATTGCATTTATTGAAGCCAAACTCGCCTCGGGTGAAGTACTGAGTTTTGATGCGCTGCTTAAACCAAGTCAGGGTCGAATGGGCATGGTGGTGACCTTTATGGCGATTTTAGAACTGACCCGCCAGCAAAAAGTGTGCATTATCAGTAGCGGTATTGAAGCACCATTGAGCATTCAAGGGGCGCAAGCATGAATCCAGAACCAATGAATTCAAGTTTGTCCGATGGCGAACAACAGCATGAAGTACTGATGCAACTTGAAGCCATTATTTTTGCCAGTGATAGCGCCGTATCTTTGGCGCGCTTAAAAGAAGCGTTTCAAAACAAATATAGCAAAGCACAATTGCGCCAGTTTTTACAACAATTGGCCATGTTACAACATGGTCGCTCGATTGAACTGATCGAAACCGCACAAGGTTTTCGTTTTCAGGTAAGGGCAAAGTATCGTACAATAATTACACAGGTATGGCCTGAACGTCCGACTAGACTTTCGCCGTCACTACTAGAAATACTGGCAGTGATTGCCTACCACCAGCCTGTGACCCGTGCAGATATTGAACAAATTCGTGGAGTATCAAACAATAGTCAAATTCTTCGAACATTATTTGACTGGAACTGGATAAAAGAATCTGGTTTCCGGGAACTCCCAGGAAGACCTGCGTTGTTAGTTACAACGCCCCAATTTTTAAATGCGTTTGGCTTGAATTCCTTAAGTCAATTGCCTCCCCTACAGGATGCCAAGGAAGCTTTCATGGCACTCGATGTATCTGCATCTGTGTCTTGAATAGGTAAACTGTTGATGATCATTTCTAAGGTTGTGCTGTTATGAGTGAAAAGTTGCAAAAGGTACTCGCACGAGTAGGCTTGGGTTCTCGCCGTTATATGGAAGAAGTCATTGCCGCTGGTCGTGTGAGTGTCAACGGCCAAGTTGCCCAAGTGGGTGAACGTATTGAACCAGGTGATGAGCTTCGCATCGATGGTCGTAAAGTTCAGTTCCAAATTGAAGATGAAATTCGTCGTCGTGTTCTGATTTACTATAAACCAGAAGGCGAAATTTGCTCACGCAACGACCCTGAACAACGCCCGACTGTATTTGATAACTTACCTGCAATTGCCAATGATCGTTGGGTGATGGTTGGTCGTCTAGACATTAATTCGACAGGTTTATTACTATTCACCAACGATGGTGAATTAGCCAACCGTTTAATGCACCCATCGAACGAAATTGAACGTGAATATGCGGTTCGTGTGATGGGTGAAGTAACACCACAACTGAAAAACAACATGTTACGCGGTGTAGTGCTAGATGATGGCCCTGCCAAATTTGAATCTTTCTCTGAAATTGGTGGCGATGGTATTAACCGCTGGTATCAAGTGGTAGTAAAAGAAGGTCGTAACCGTGAAGTTCGTCGTATTTTTGAATCACAAGGTCTGAAAGTCAGCCGTCTATTGCGTACCCGTTACGGTACAGTGATTTTACCACGTGAATTGCGAACAGGTCGCTGGATAGAGTTGGATAAAAATGAAATCGACAACCTTGCCAAAGCAGTTGAATTAAAACCACGTCAAGGCACAGGTTTGTACGGCATGGCAAAACGCCGCAATGAACGTATGCAGGAAAAACCGTTGGCAGCACGTCGTGGTGGTTTCTTACGTCAGCAACGTCGTGATACTGAAGAAGCTGCACAAAATACAGGTTTTGCACCGCGTGAACGTCGTCAGGATGGTAATAGCTACGGCAACCGTGAACCACGCCAAGAAGGGAACAGTTACGGCAACCGCGAACGTCGCCAAGATGGCAACAGCTATGGCAACCGTGAGCGTCGCCAAGATGGTAATAGCTACGGCAACCGTGAACCACGTCAAGATGATAACAACTATGGCAATCGCGAGCGTCGTGATGAAAATGCACCACGTAAACCGTTTGGCAATAAAAGCTTTAAGAAATTCTAAAAGCTGAATATGCCAAATTGACTAAATAAGCCACACATTCATGTGTGGCTTTTTATTAGGCAAATTTATTGGACAAAAAATAATAACCATTAGAGATTCAGCAATACAGGAATTTCAATCCACTGTGCATTCGGAAAGCTTTTTGCCAAATTATTTTTTAAATACTTGGCAGTATCCTGCGAAATTAAAGGGTCTTGTGATTCATCGTTCAAATTATATGCCAAGGCATGCAAATTCAAACCACGTGTTTTTAAAGCTTCCAAACTGAGCAAAGTGTGATTAATACTACCCAAGCGCCCAGAACTCACCAAAATAACAGGATATTGTTTTTGCGCAATATAGTCGATTGTCAGCAGGTTTGGGGTCAGTGGTACCATGAGCCCACCTGCACCTTCTAATAATACCGCATCATACTTTGCCGCCAATTGCGCAGTTGCAGCCTCAATTTTAGCAAAATCAATCTCACGACCATCAATTTGTGTGGCCAAATGCGGTGAAGCAGGGTAACTAAAAATTTCAGGCATAGTGAGCTTGTCATCATCTTCAGGTAACCATTCACTGCCCATAATTTTCCGATGCTGTTCAATATCTTCTGAAACATCTTGATTGCCTGTTTGAATCAACTTTTGGGTAATGGTTTGAATACCCTGTTCATTCATAGTTTTGGCCAAATAACCTGTGGCATAGGTTTTGCCAATCCCTGTATCAATACCACTCACAAAATAAACTTGAGCTGTCATGGCATTCTCCGTGCAAGACAATAAATAGGATGATACGTGAGCGTATAATTTTTTTGCTGTGAGCTATGCTGCTGACTAAACTGTTCATAGCCCCGATAAAACTCGGTTAAAGTCGTTTTATTCCAGCGCTGCCCTTGCGCTGTACCCGTGACACCTGTGGCTTTTAAGTGCTGCAAAATCTGTTTGGGATGTTCAAAACTTAATGATTCAAGCTGCTCTGAACAATGTAATACTTCAAAGCCGTGCTGTTTAAGCTGTTGTTGTAACGTATCCATACTCAAATAATGCAAGCCCTGACCTGTTAATTGCTTAATTTCAGTCAGGTTTTGGGGACCAAACGTAGAAAAGCACAAATACCCTTGCGGTTTTAAAGCCTGATACACCTTGCACAATAAGGCTCCAAAATCTTCCACCCATTGCAAAGCCGAACTCGAACAAATTAAATCCAAAGACTGCGGAAAATCGAGCTGTTCTATATCGCCAATTAAGCCATGTATTTGCGTAGTACTTGACTGCGGATGATGCTGATACGCTTGTAACACTTCGGCATATAAATCATTTAAAATCAGGTATTGAATTTGAAATTCACGCAGTAACAAGTTGGTTAAGTTTCCCGAACCACAACCGATTTCTAAGACTTTTTTAAAGTAAAGCTGAGATTGATCTGACAACTTTTGCTGCACAATATATTTTTGCATTTTTGCCATTAACTGCTGACAAATGTGGTGTTGTACCACGGCATGCGTTTTATAACTCTGATGTGCGCGGGCAAAACGCTGTGCAACTTGTGCTTTATCTATACGCATATGCACACTCAAAGCAAATCCAGTAACGGCATTAAATCTACCGTTTCAAATTGCGTATTTAAACAAATACGCAGTCTGGAGCTGCCTTGCGGCACAGTCGGTGGACGTACAGGCATCACATAAAAACCTGCGGTCTGTAATTGTTGGGCTTTGCTTACAGTTACAATAGAGTCCCCAATCACCACAGGTACAATTTGCGAAGTGGATGGGCAAGCAAAACCTTTGGCCCGAATCCCATGCTGCATATATTGGCTCAAGGCAGCCAAATGCTGACGCTGTGTCTGCATCTGCACAATCTGATTCAGCGTAAATTGCGTCCATGCCATGCAAATAGGTGGCTGCGCAGTACTAAAAATTAGCGGACGCATCCGATTAATCAAGTAATCACGGATAATCGGATCACAGATCAAATATCCCCCAATTGAAGCAACGGCTTTGCCAAACGTCCCGACCAGAAAATCAATGGCATCAATTACGCCATATTGTTCGGCACAACCTAAACCTTGCTGCCCACGTACGCCAATGGCATGTGCTTCATCGACATATAACATGACTTTGGCAAATTGCTGTTTCAGCGCGACCAAAGCGGCTAAATCAGTTTCATCACCATCCATACTAAAAATAGATTCAGTCACCACAATAATACGTTCATAATTTTCATCAGCATGATATTGCGTCAGCAATTGCTGCAAATGCGCCAAATCATTATGTCGATAACGCAAATATTTGGCAGATGACAAACGAATGCCATCAATCATGCTGGCATGTACCAGTTTATCGGCCAAAATGAGAGTTTTCGCATCTGCTAATGCAGGTAAAATACCAATATTCATGTGATAGCCGCTATTAAACAACAAGGCAGCTCGTCCATGAAATAATTGCGTTAATGTGTCTTCAAGCTGTTCATAAGCAGGAAAATTTCCAGTCAGCAAACGTGATGAAGAGGCACTCATTAAACGCTGTGCATTCGGTATTTCATCAAAAAACTGTTCACGCAAGCGCAAGTCAGAAGCTAAACCCAAATAATCATTGGAAGATAAATTCAGCATGTGTTGTTGCTGAATTTCAATGGTTTTACCTTGCTGCTGATTGCTGCGAAATTGACGAAAATTGCCCTGTTGACGAAGTTGATCAAGCTGTTCTGCATAGTGATCGAGTAAACTCATACGCTCGCTCCTTGCATGCCTGTCACCACTTCAACCAATTGTTGTAATAAGGTATTCAGTTCTGCAGCTGTAATCACAAAGGGTGGCATCACATAGACCAATTGACCAAATGGACGCACCCAAATACCGCGTTGCACAAATTCTTGTTGCAGGCTTTGCATATCGACAGCATGCTTAAGTTCTACCACACCAATTGCACCTAAAACCCGCACATCTTGCACCCATGCCAAATTAGCCAATGGCGTTAAATGCTGTTCAAGTTGCTGCTGAATACGTTGAATATTGGTTTGCCAGTCTTGTTCTAATAATAATTGGGTACTTTTGACTGCAACCGCACAAGCCAGTGGATTTGCCATAAAGGTCGGACCATGCATAAACACACCTGCCTCACCTTGCGAAATCGTTTCTGCAACATGCTTCGTGGTCAAGGTAGCAGACAAAGTCATATAACCACCTGTCAGTCCTTTGCCAATACACATGATATCGGGTTCGACCTGAGCATGTTCCCATGCAAACAACTTACCTGTACGCCCAAAACCTGTGGCAATTTCATCAAAAATTAACAACACATCATATTGTTCACACAGCAATTTGGCTTGACGCAAATATTCAGGATGATAAAAACGCATACCGCCTGCACCTTGCACAATCGGCTCAATAATCATGGCGGCAATCTGCTGATGATGCTTTGCTAAACTTTGCGCCAATTCTGCAATATCGGCAGCATTCCACTCTTGATCAAAGGCTGTTTTCGGTGCAGATACAAAATAACGACGTGCCAAACTTGAGCCAAAAACCTGGTGCATGCCTGTAACAGGATCACAAACCGACATGGCATTCCAAGTATCGCCATGATAGCCAGAACGGGTGGTTATAAAATTGGTTTTTTCAGTTTTGCCTTGTGCAGTCCAGTATTGCACCGCCATTTTCAGCGCAACTTCGACAGCAACTGAACCTGAATCTGCATAAAAAATTTTATCTAAACTCGGTGGGGTAATTTCGAGCAACAAACGCCCTAACTCAATGGCTGGGCTGTGGGTTAAACCACCAAACATGATATGTGCCATGCTGTTAAGTTGTTCGGTCACAGCACGGTTCAATTCTGGGTGATTATAACCATGAATCGCGCACCACCACGATGACATGCCGTCAATCAATTGACGATCATCTTCAAGTTCAATGGTGCTACCAAATGCTCGCTTGACTTTGAAAGTTGGCAAAGGCTGAGTCATAGAGGTATAAGGATGCCAAAGATGTTCACGATCAAAAGCCAAATCCATCTGTTCTATCATCCCACCATCACCCTTGAACTTGTAAAAACTTGATGTGCCAAATCTTAAACCTGTCTGTCTGCAAATAAAATTGCGAGATTTATCACTTATACCCGAGTTGACGGATTTTTCTGTAAATATTGGCAGATTTTGCTAGTCAGCTCATTGGCATGGAACAATGGCAGCCCATGTGAGCCTGGTAAAACGTCTACGCTTAAAAACTTTGCAGCTAAATTTTGCAGTTTAGCCCCAACTTTGCAATCAACTAAAACATCCTGCTCGGCAAAAAAATGATACTGCTGACCTGGGTAACTTTTAAAGATCTTCACCAAGTTTAAGTTTTCCAATAAATTTAAACCCTGTTGAAGCAAAGATTGCGGCTGTGGCTGAACCAAACTTTGTAATTGTAATAAGTCAGTTTTACTGCTAGTGACGCCTTGACACACCATAAAACCAAAACGCTTTAGGGTTAGAATCGGGTCTTGTGCAAAAGATTGTTTAAACTGGGCAAATGTCGCTTGTGGCATGGCTGTATCCCAATCTGCTTGTGCAACAAAACACGGATTAGATGCAATGCTAATTAAGGTTTTATATTCTCCATATTGACTGGCAATCGCATCGACCAATAGCGTTGCCAATTGTCCACCTAGTGACCAACCGATAATCACATCAAACTGACGTGCAAATTCGACCTGTTGCTGCATGACCTGCGCATCGGCAGCATTAAAAATATTGATGAGATCAACCCGAAAACCTTGTGCGGTCAAGGCTTGCTGTAACGGATTTAAGAGTGCAATACCACCGCCCCAGCCTGTAATCAATAAAATCTGTTGTTGCACCTAGCTTTTGCTCTCAAGTTAGAAAATCAGCTCAGTATAATACTGATTCGGCTCAATCAACATCTACCAAGCACCAAGATACATCCTTTAAAAAAACCAATTAATCTAAAGAAGCCCATCTATAAAAAAACCCGATTTATCAAAAATCGGGTTTTGGTCTATTTTGCTTTGATCAGATTACATTTGCGATTGAATGTAGTTTTGTAAACCAATCAATTCAATTAAACGTAATTGTTTTTCCAACCAGTACGTATGATCTTCTTCTGTGTCGGTCATTTGCTGACGCAACATATCACGGCTGACATAATCGCCTTTTTCTTCACACAATTTTACGCCTTGCGCCAATTTTTCACGGACTTCATATTCGAGTTTTAAATCGGCTTTTAAGCAAGACACCACATCTTCACCCACGTCGATGTCATCGCGCTGCATATTTGGAGTGCCTTCAAGGAACAATACACGACGAATTAAAGCATCGGCATGCTGCGCTTCTTCCTGCATTTCATGGTCAATGCGTTCAAAAATTTTGCTTAAACCCCAATCTTCATACATACGTGAATGGATCAGGTATTGATCGCGAGCAGCCAGTTCGCCACCAATCAACATATTTAAATAGTCTACGACTTCTGGATTGCCACGCATTTGCTGTACTCCTTTTCTTAATCTAGTCATTATGACCACATTTATGCAAAATTGCAAAAGTTAATTGTTGTAAATATATGATTTTTATAAAATAAAAATGATAAACATACGCATTTGCAATATACCTTAAAAATTCCCATATATAAAACAACTGTTTGGCAAAAATCAGCTTTTAAACTGGCAATACAATGATTTTGCTTCAATTTGTAAAGAGTGAAAGAAGCCGTACTGTGACACTCAGGTATCGTAAAAAATGCCTCAAAAGCAGATTTTAAAATTCAACTGCTATATGATAGTCACGAGTTCCATCAGTTTCCTAAAATAATGACAAATCTAAATACATCAGCACCCATTTTAGTCACAGGCGCAACAGGCTATATTGCCAGTTGGGTCATTAAAAACCTGCTTGAACAAGGACATACTGTACATGCCACAGTTCGTGATCTGAATAAAACTCTCAGTTTTCAACATCTGACGGATATCGCCGAAAAAGGCACAGGAAATTTACAATTATTCCAAGCCAACTTACTTGAAGAAGGCGCTTTTGATGTTGCCATGCAAGGTTGTGAAATCGTGCTACACATGGCTTCACCTTTTGTGGTCACTAATTATAAAGATGCAATCAAAGACATTATTGAACCTGCCGTAATTGGCACCGAAAATGTGTTAAACAGCGTAAATCGTACTGCATCGGTAAAGCGTGTGGTGGTGACTTCAAGTATTGCTGCAACCTACGGCGATGCGATTGATATTTTAACGACGACCAATAACTGTTTTGATGAAAGTCACTGGAATACTAGCAGCAGCCCAGAACATCAGCCTTATCCTTATTCTAAAGTGGCGGCAGAACGCAAAGCATGGGAAATGGCGCAGGCACAAACCCGCTGGGATTTGATCTGCATCAACCCTGCGTTGGTGCTTGGCCCATCTTTGACCAAAAACACCCAATCGGGTAGCGTGGAAGTGTTATTGCAGTTTGCCAATGGCATGACCTTGGCAGGCGTCCCTGCTATGTGGAATGGCATTGTCGATGTGCGTGACGTGGCCGATGCTCACATTCAGGCCGCATTCAACCCAGCGGCTGAAGGGCGCTATATTATTAGCGGTGGTACACTCAGCTTATTAGAAATGGGGAAAATTTTAGCGCAGCACTTTGGACGCAAATATCCATTCCCACGCAATCAGTTACCTAAATTTGCCTTTAAAGCCTTTGGCCCTCTACTTGGTTTTTCCCGTAAATTTGTAGAACTGAATATGGGCTACCCAATTTATTTTAATGCAGAAAAAAGTCAGCGTGAATTGGGGATGCGCTACCGTAATATTAAAACCAGTTTAATCGAACATTTTCAGCAACTCATTGATGATGGCATTGTAAAGAAGCGTTAAATCTTCGATTTCTCTCAGTAAAAACAAAGGCACTTCATCGTTGAATTGCCTTCGTACTTAATAGTGGATAAAAATGTATGGATGCTGTTTATTCAAGTACACCATATTTCTGCATCAGCTGAATAAACTCTGCTTCATTCATAACTTGTACACCCAACTTTTCGGCTTTTTCTAGCTTTGAGCCTGCTTTCTCACCCGCCACGACACATTTGGTTTTAGTCGAGACACTGCCACTCACCCGTGCACCCAAAGCCTGCAACAACTGAGTCGCTTCATCGCGTCCCATTTGGCTCAAGGTCCCTGTAATCACCCAGCTTTCGCCATTCAAAGGCTGACGTGTCGGTGCAATTGGAGCATCCCAGTGAATGCCTGCCGCCAATAAACGATCCAACACTTCTAAATTATGCGGCGCTTGGAAAAAGTCCAAAATCCATTCTGCGGTAATATCTCCCACATCTGGAGTTTTCTTTAATGCTTCTAAATCAGCGTCACGCAAAGCCTCTAAAGTTTGAAACGTATTGGCAAGCATCCGTGCGGTGGTTTCGCCAACACCACGAATTCCCAAGGCATAAATAAATGCTGCCAACGTGGTTTTTTTGCTGTTTTCAATTGAGTCAATCAAGTTTTGAACCGACTTCTCACCCATTTTTTCAATGCCGAGCAAGGTGTCGCGGTGTTCGTGTAAATGATAAATATCGGCCACATTTTGCAGCAAGTTCAAATGCAGCAATGACTCCACCCAACGATCCCCCAAACCTTCAATATTCATGGCTTTACGCGATACAAAATGACGAATCGCTTCAATACGCTGCGCAGCACAATACAAACCACCTGAGCAACGCGCCAACGCCTCACCTTCAGGCATCACCACAGGTGAATCACACACAGGGCATTGTTTAGGTAAATGCACTTCTTGTGCATCGGCAAGGCGAAATTCAGGCCAGACTTTTTCAACTTTGGGAATCACATCTCCACTACGGTAAACACTGACCGTATCGCCTAAACGGACATCCAAACGATGAATTTCACCAATATTATGTAACGTAACATTGGATACCGTCACACCGCCTACGGAAACGGGGTTTAAACGTGCCACAGGGGTTAACGTACCTGTGCGCCCCACTTGCCAATCAATATTCTCAATGGTGGTTAAAGCTGTTACTGCAGGGAATTTATAGGCAGTCGCCCAGCGCGGCTCACGACTTAAAAAACCCAATTGCTGTTGTTGCTTCAAATCATTGACCTTAACCACCATGCCATCAATTTCAACGCTTAAATTCGGACGCTCAAGGTTAATTTGCTCATAGACCGCCTGAACCTCTTGAATGCTCTTACAGACAAAATGACGTTCACCAATTTCAAAGCCAAACTGCTCCAACCATGCCAAACTGTCGGACATGGTACTTTGTCCATGAGGTGGCACACATTGCGCAATGCCATAAGCATAGAATGCCAAAGGACGTGATGCCGCTATATTTGGATCTAACTGACGCAAACTTCCTGCTGCTGCATTACGTGGATTGGCAAAGGTTTTTTCACCTTTTGCTATATTGGCCGCATTGAGTTTCTCAAAACCAAGTTTTGGCATCAACACTTCACCGCGCACTTCCAAAAGTTCAGGAATGGCAGCTTCTGTTGCTGTCAAGACTTTAGGTAAATTACGGATGGTTTTAATGTTGTGGGTAATATCTTCCCCAGTTTCCCCATCACCACGGGTCACACCACGCACTAAAATACCGTGCTCATACCAAAGTGAAATCGCCAAACCATCAAATTTAAGTTCGACATCGTATTCAATATTTTGATTAGGCAAACGCTCTTCGACACGTCTTGCAAAAGCAAATAATTCTTCCTGATTAAACACATTGCCTAAAGACAACATGGGTACGGCATGCCTAACCGTAGTGAACTTCGCCAAAGGGGTGCCACCGACTTTATTGGTCGGTGTATCGGGTTGTACTAAATCTGGATGCTGTTGCTCTAACGCTTTGAGTTGATGGAAAAGCTGATCATATTCGCTGTCTGCAATTGTCGGTTGATCCATCACATAATAGGCATGATTGTGCTTGGCAAGTAGTTGAATCAATTGACGCATTTGCGCCACGACAGTTAAATCTACAGACATATTTCCACCATAAAAAAAGGCGGTCTTGTTCCGCCCTTCAATTTTTCTATGTAGCGTATGCTACCGCTTGTATTGCTGCACATTATAAAAATGCAGCTGTAAAGTTGCAATTTATCTAGCTGCACTCAGTTCAATTACACAGCACTTGAAAACAGCTTGCACCAAGTGCGAGATCGTAATTTTAAGCATGACTTGCTTGACCAGCACGATAATCGATTGCCTGATGACGCCAGTGCTCGCGTAATTGTGGGGTAAATTCCAAATGGTTTTGGTCATAGACCGTTCCATCAATTTCACGTGCAATCAGTCCCGAAATACTAACCATGGTGTCAAAGGCATTTTGCACATCGCTATGCGGCAAAGCGAGGAAGAACGCCAAACCTTTGACTTGTTCAGTCGATAAGGTTTCTAAATCAAAACCATCTGCGCCTTCATCATTAATTTGTAAAACCGAGAATAATAATTTGGTGCCATCTTCGTTATAACGATGAAAACATGACATTTCACCAAAACGTAAACCGTATTTCATCAATACTTTTAGGGCTTTATCGCCCGAAAGTATGCGACGTTCAGGGAAGATATTCAGCGCAATAAAAGATTCAGCTGTTGCTAAGGCACTTTCTTCATCCATGATTTTTTGTTCGTGCAAGTGTGAATCTAAAATGCTACTTTCTTCATTAAAGTCAGAAATTTTTGCAGTTTCAATGTGTTGATTCAGTCTGTATTCAGTCGAAGCTTTGTTTTGCTCAGCAGTCTCTGCATTCGGTTCCGTTTCTGCAATCACTTGCTGAATTTCATCCGACAATGAATATTCTGTAGTTGCAGCTGTCGGCGTTGGCGTATCTTGTTCTGCTTCAGATTTCGATACTGTAGCGGATGGATCAAGCGCAGAAGTTTTTGTATCTGCCTGCAAACTCGGTTCAACTTTGTCGGTTTCCGTATTTGAAGAAGCTACAATATCATCTGTTAAAGCCTGCGGTTCCGACTTGGTAACCGCCTCTGGTGGAACGTCATCTGCTATTAAAGTCGGCTCCACACGTGGTGGCTTAGCGTCGCTTTGCAATTGGTCTCGTACATGGCGTGGAATAATCGGTTGTTGACAATCTTCATTGAACTGCAATTCAGAATCCAATGACGGTGCTGAATCTGTAGGTTTTTTGAGAATCATTTTCAAACCAAACGCCATGATCACAATAGCGATGACAATTCCAACGATTGTGGTGATTTCCATATTATGCCTCCGCGACTAGGCCGTATTCTGCGGCTTCTTCTATATTTACGGTTACTAATTTTGAGGTTCCCGGTTCAGGCATGGTAACACCTAAGAGGTCGGTTGCCATCGTCATAGCAAGTTTATTATGTGTAATGTAAATGAATTGCACTTGTTCAGAAAGTTCTTTTACTAAATTACAAAAGCGTCCCACGTTGGCATCATCCAACGGCGCATCAACTTCATCTAGCACACAAAATGGCGCTGGGTTTAAACGGAAGATTGCAAAAACCAAAGCCAAAGCTGTCAGGGCTTTTTCGCCCCCTGAAAGTAAGGCCAAAGAACTGTTGCGCTTACCTGGTGGACGCGCCATCAATTTGACCCCAGATTGCCAATCATCTTCCAAACTCAGACTGGCTTCACCGCCATTAAAGACTTTAGGAAACAGCTCCTGCAATTCGGTATTGATCTGATCAAAGGTGTTCATAAACAGTTTACGAGTTTCCTGATCAATACTTTTCATTGCCGCCTGCAACTGCGAAACAGTATTTTGTAAGTCTTCAATTTGATAGCTTAATTCTGCAAAACGAGCGGTGACTTCTTCATATTCTTCCGAAGCTGCTAAATTGACCGCTCCCAATTTATCAAACTGCTGCTGTGCTTTCAGCAGTTTTTGTTGATGCGAGGCAACATCAATCTGCAAACCTGTGATGATCTCGCTGTTTAAATCTTTCAACTGTTCAGAATAATGCTGATAGTCTGACTTTGCCGACTGCCATGCCAAGCGTTTTTCTTCAAGTTTGGCACGTAATTGTTCGTCTTGTTGCTGTTGCTGCTGCCGCTGTTCGGTCAGTTGCTGCTGCTTGGATTGGACACTGTGCAATTCCACTTGCCATTCCTGCCAAGTTTTTTGCAGCTTTTCAGTCTCTTGCTGCTGCTCTGAAAACTGAGTTTCCAAAGCAGGTAATTCCAACTGAACAGGATCGACAAACTTTTTGGCTTGTTCCATTTGCGCCATAATTTGTTGATATTGTGCTTTTAAGAAAGTGGCATCTTTTTCTAACAGCTCAATTTGCTGCTGAGTTTGTACCGCTTGACGGCGTAACAGCTCCACTTCTTGTTGTTGCTGCTGAAATTGCTGCTGTGAACTATCAAGTTGTTCATTCAACTGCTCGACCTGAAATTGCAAGGTTTTATACTGCGGTAAAGCTTGCTCAAGTTTAAAAGCCAAAGCATGTAAATCAATTTCCAGATCATCTTTTTGCATGGCATCTTCTTCGAGCTGTTCATCTAATTGTGCCAATTGATGCTGTAATTGTTGCTTCTGCACCGCAAAAGCCTGTGCAGCACTTTCAGCTTTCGCCATTTGTACATCTAGCGTTTGCAAAGCTTGCTGCTGCTGTTTGAGCTGATGCTGTTGTTGCTGCAATTGCTGCTGTAACTGTTGTACTTGTTGCTGCAATTCAGGCAGTTGCTGTTCTGCTTGCTCATATTGTGGCAGGTGCTGCGCCAACGCCTGTTCAATTTGCTCCAAGCGAATCCGATGACTCAGCGCCCCTTGCCCCGCCTGTGCGGCTTCATCATAAAACAGCCCGATGACCCAATCTGGCCCCACATGATAACCATCTAAACTAAGAATGGATTGCCCTGCCTGCAGTTGCGTTTGCAATGCCAAAGCCTGCGATAAACTTTCTGTAATTGCGACACTTTGCCACAAACTACTTTGCGGTGACACAATCCAGTCACTGAGGGACTCACACCCCGAAAGCTGTATTTTCGATGTTTGCGAGTCTAGCGTCACTTGGACTTTTAACTGACGTGCGCGGCTGTCCTGAAATTCAGTATCTGCCTCTACCACCTGCGCAGACAGCCATTTAGCCAAAAACTTTTCAATCAAATTGGCATGCGGTTTCGCCACCTCTGTAAGTTGTAATACTTGCATCAACTGCACCACATCGGCTTGTTTTTTTGGACTTTGCTTAATGAGCAATTGATTGAGGTTTTTCTGTTCTGACTGCAAAATCTGAATCTCAGATTTTAAGGTCGCACACTGCGCTTTGTGCTCATTATAGCTTGCCTGCAACGTGGCGAGTTGCTGAGTGCTGTCTTGAATATTCAGTTCTAGTGTCAGCATTTCAGCCTGCAAGCGGGTTTTTTCGTCCTGCAGTTGTTGCATTCCCTCTTGCTGATCTTGCGGCTGAATTTGTGCAAACTGCTGTGTCAGGGTTTGTTTTTGCTGTTCAATACGGCTGATGTTTTTCGCCAGTTGCTCACTTTGCGCCTGCATGTGCACATGCTTTTGTTGTTGCTGTTCTACTTGCGCTTTGACTTGGGCATATTGTGCCGCTTGGGTTTGCTGCTGCGCTTTTAAATCCTGAAATTGCTGACTCTGCTGCTGTGTCAAATGCTCTTGCTGCTGTAGATTTCCCTGTTGATTTTCTTGCTGATCAACCAGACTCTCTAGCTGCAATTCAATCAACTGCAAACGCTCTTTGGTTTGTGCTTTTTGTTGTTCGAGTTGCGATAAAGTCGCGGTATTTTGCTGAAACAGACTTTGTTTTTGTTCTAAAGTCATTTTCAGTTCAGCCAGTTTCTTTTCTGCCTGTTGCCATTCTTGCTGTAGCGGTGTCGATAGATGAATTAAACGCTGAAATAACTCACTGGTTGCGGTTAAGTCATGTTCCAAAGTGCTTAGCTCAGAGCGCACTAATTTAAAGCTTTCCCCCAACTCATTCATACTCAGGGTATATTCTTGCTGTAAACGTGCACTTTGTTCACACTGAAAAGACAACACTTCGACTTTAATGGTGCGAATTTCGCTTTCGAGCGCTTTGTATTGAATTGCTGTTTCTGACTGACGTTTTAAGGTTTTCAGCTGCGATTTTAGTTCCGAAGCAATATCTTCCAAACGCGCCAGATTCTGCGTGGTGTGATCCAAATGCAGCATAGTTTCACGACGACGCGCCTGATAACGTGATACGCCTGCCGCTTCTTCAATAAACACTCGCATTTCTTCAGGCTTGGCATCGACCAAACGGTTGATCATACCCTGTTCAATAATTGCATAAGAACGCGGGCCTAAACCTGTACCCAGAAAAATATCGGTGATGTCACGACGACGACACTTGGTTCCATTTAAAAAATATTCAGACTTACCATCACGGTTGACCTGCCGACGTACCGACAGTTCATTATAGGCGTTATAAGCACCGCCCAATTTGCCATAGGTATTGTCAAAACGCAGTTCAACACTGGCTACACCTACAGGTTTGCGTTTGGCAGTTCCTGTGAAAATTACATCCTGCATACTGCCGCCACGCAACTGGCGCGCACTAGATTCGCCCATCACCCAACGAATGGCGTCAATCACATTGGATTTACCACAACCATTCGGCCCCACCACAGCGGTACGGTTGGCTTTAAAATGTAAGGTCGTACTGTCGGCAAAAGATTTGAAGCCAGAAAGTTTTAAACTGCTTAAACGCATAATGTCCCAATTAACGGCGTGAACGTCTTGCCCATGCAAGCTCGATCTGTTTCATACGGGTCAGAGATTCCAACACCAAGTTGCGCAAGTGTCGGCAAAAATCTTCCATAAATAAAGTGGCTTGTTGTGATTTTCTGCTTAAAATTGCATCACTCACCAGTTTAAATAATTCAAAAGATTCCTGTAACTCCCGACGCGAAGTATTTAAGGTCAAAAAGTAACTGCGTCTTAACGATGGCAATAACTCTTGATAGAACTTCATTAAGTATAAATTTCCCACCATATCAGGCTGCTGCGCCAGATATTGAAAAATTAGATCATAAAATTTTTCGGTATGGCCCTGCCGGTATTCGGCCTCAATCTGCTCCATCAGCTTTTGCAGCTGTTCAATTTCATGATGGCGCCAGGTTTCTGCAATGCGCTGTACAATCTGCCCCAGCAGCAGGCTGCAGGTATCAAACAGGGCACGCACCTGCTGGGCCGACATTTCCGACACAATCGCGCCGCGCCGCGGAAAAATTTCAATGAGATGGGTACGTTCCAATAACAACAACGCTTCACGCACCGAACCACGACTGACGTCCAATTCTTTGGCAATACGCAATTCCTGAATACGTTCACCTTCAACCAAATCACCGCTAATAATCTGTTCTGCGATGTGGCGGGCAATTTGTTCCGATAAACTTTCTGATTCTTGTTGTTGCATACTGTTCCTATCTTGTTTTTATAAGATGCAGTGATGAGAATTCAGAGCCACACTCATTGAGGACATCTCAAGATCATCCCTTGACTGCAAGCACAGCTCCGATACAAGCATCTTTCTTTTTACTGCGAAACAGCTCACAACGCCATGACATTGTCCGACAATTTGATGGCGCTAGAGCCAATTTTACCCGGCTTAAAAAAAACACAGCTTAAAACAAAAAAGCAGCGACTCAACTTAGAAAAATACTCGCATGCCCTGATAAACAAAATAACACCCAACGGTGGTGAGCAAGCAGGCAAAACATTTTTTCAGCATTGCTGGCGATAACAAATGCGCCACTTTTGCACCGACCTTGGCAGTAATAAAGCTCATCACACTAATGCCTATAAACGCATAAATGTGGATATAGCCAATGGTATTGGGTACTGTAATTTCGGCTTGCTGACCAAACCACATAAACCCGAGTGCCCCTGCCACCGCAATTGGCAAACCACAAGCAGCTGAGGTGGCTACCGCTTTTTGCATGACCACGCCATAACGGTTTAAATACGGCACGGTTAAACTGCCACCGCCAATCCCGAAAATTGCAGAGGCAATGCCAATCCCACCTCCCGCCATGACTTGCTTGGCTGTTGAAGGCAAATGATGTGAAGGATCAACCGCAATATTTGCGCCTCTAAACATCTTAAAAGCCACCCACAGTGCAAAACCGCCAATCAATAACTGCAAACCCTGACCCGAAAGGAAATCGGCAATACCTGCACCAACAAATGCACCCACAATTAAACCCGGTGCAAGATTACGAAATACAGGCCACATCACCGCACCTTTTTTATGGTGTGCCGTAACCGAGCTGATCGAAGTTACAATAATGGTTGCCAACGATGTCCCAACCGCCATGTGCATTAACACCGATGGGTCATAATTGAGTTGAGTGAAGACAATATATAAAATTGGCACAATAATTAAGCCGCCGCCCACGCCAAACAGCCCTGCTGCAAATCCAGCAATTGCACCAATCAATAAATATATGATTAACTCCATAAATATATTCCACTATGTGTAAATTCGTATGGATGTAGAAACCCGACAACTGCAACAACAACTCACAGATGCAGGACAGCTTCCAGAAGTACTCATCCTGAAGCCGATTGCCACTTCCACCAATGATGATGTACGGGAAATTGCACAAAAAGGTGTGCAGAGTGTCTTGGTGTGTAGTACCAGACAAACGCATGGTCGAGGACAACGTCAACGGCAATGGGTATCACCCGAAGGGAACATCTATTTAAGCACATTGCTAAATTTACGAATACCTGTAAATGGGCGTTTAGCTTTAGAAGTTGCGTTAAATATCTTGCAAATGCCAAGTCTACAAGCGCTGGATTTACAAGTAAAATGGCCAAATGACTTATACAGCCCGCAGGGCAAATGGGGCGGCATCTTAATTGAGCCAATTTCTGCACAGCAAGTCATAGTTGGAGTTGGGCTTAATCTTGCTCCTGTCAGCTCACCCGTTATTGATCAAAAAACCACATCGCTGACCGAACTAGGCTTAGTATCTATTGACCGTGTGCGCCTGATTGCAGAACTTTATCTTGCTATTCAACAAGCCTGTGACTGGTTTAATCATGATTGTTATAATTTGGCCTCCCGCTTCAATCATCATGCCGCATTTATGCAACAACAAGTTGAATTTAAACATTTTAAAGGCAGTTGTCAGGGTACTTTCTTAGGCATTCAGGATGATGGCGCGGTACAAATTGAAACGGTACAAGGACTTGAAATTTTTTATCAGGGACGTTTACGCCCTATCGATCATGCCGAGTCATCTTCATGAAAAATTTATGGTTAGATATTGGTAATACCCGACTCAAATACTGGATTACCGAACATCAGCAGATTGTAGAGCATGCCGCTGAACTACATCTTCAATCTCCAGCCGATTTACTGCTGGGCCTGATCCAGCATTTTAAAAGCCTGAACCTGACCCATGTTGGGGTATCTTCTGTTCAGGACCAGAAAAATAATGAACGGATTCAGCAGATTTTAAAACCCCTGAATATTCCAGTGATTTTTGCCCGAGTACAGGCCGAATATGCCAACCTGAGCTGTGGCTATGATATTCAGCAGCTCGGAATTGACCGCTGGTTGCAGGTATTGGCCGTAGCTGAAGCCGACAAAGATTTATGCGTGATTAGCTGCGGTACCGCACTGACCATTGATCTGACCCAAGGCCATCAGCATCTGGGGGGCTATATTCTGCCCAACCTATATTTGCAGCGTGATTCGTTAATTCAGCACACCAAAGGCATCCGGATTCCAGAAGCAGCCTTTGATGACCTAAGTCCCGGCACCAATACCCTGGATGCTGTGCATCATGGCATTTTACTGGGGCTGCTCAGCAGTATTGAATATGTGATGCAGCAATCTGCGCGTCAACTTGTACTGACCGGTGGTGATGCACCCCTGTTTGCCAAATTCTTGCAACATTACCAACCATTAGTTGAGCAAGATTTATTGCTGAAAGGTTTGCAGCGCTACATCCAGCATTGCTCCACGGCCAATGAGCCTAGACGGCTTATTCCACAATAATATGAGGCAGTATCGCCTGCCAGACTTCCACCAGTTGGGTACAGCCTTGAGAGTCAATAAAATGTCCTTGATGCTGTGCCTCAATAATCCTTGCATCCAGACTGCGCGCCTGTTCTAGACTAAATTTTGGCAGTACCCGGTCATCGCCAGCCGAGTAAATCACAACCCGATGCGCAATTTGGCGCTTTAGCAAGTCAAAATCAATTTTACAGGCATCAATAAAAGGATTGACCTCGTCCAGCCGGCCCAAACGGCCATTAAAGCCGGCCACCAGCACCACCTGTTTAATTTTCTGGGTTTTCAGTTTTTTGGTCAGAAAGTGCAAAGTAGCAATACAGCCCAGACTGTGAGCAATGAAAATGGTGTTTTCGTCAATCTCATCGACCTGCTCATCCATTTGCCGCTTCCACACTTCCAGGGTTGGCGTAGGCGATGGATCGAGTCTTAACACTTTCAGACTGGCTTTTTGCTGGTCGGCATACTCCTGAATCCAAGGAAACCAGTTTTCATCTGGACTGGCGGTATAACCATGTACCACATAAATTTGTGCCATTGTTGTGCTCGCTGTTCGTTCCTGATGCACATCAGTGTGCCCGAAACAGCGCGGCTTTTGGGTAAGCGTCTGTTGGGTTTTCTTAAAGATCACCGCAGCACGCTCGCCTGAATAGTTTAAAAATGGAGAGCAACAAAAAGGCGCACCCGGCGCCTTGATGCTTTGAATTCCATACTATTTCGGTTCTTTACCGCCGAACAGCGGACCCATACCGCCACCACCGCCAAACTGCTTTTGCAGATTGCCCAATGATTTCATCATTTTTGCCATGCCCGATGGATTGGCAAATTTTTTCATCATTTTTGCCATTTGTGCATGTTGCTTGATGAGTTTATTCACTTCCGCTACTTCCATACCACAACCCGCAGCAATACGTTTTTTACGGCTTGGGTTCATCAGGTCTGGGTTACGGCGTTCTTTAATGGTCATCGACTGGATAATCGCTTCCATCTTTTTCACTTGCTTTTCAGGGTTGGCTTGTGCAATCGCATCTTGAATACCTGAATTGCTCATGCCAGGCAACTTGTCCAGGAAGCCCATCATGCCGCCCATTTTGTTCATTTGTTCAAACTGCATCAACATATCTTCAAAGTTGAAGCTACCGCCTTTTTGCAGTTTTTTCGCCATTTTTTCGGCTTTTTCTTTGTCGATTTTACGTTCAACTTCTTCGACCAAAGACAGCACGTCACCCATGCCCAAAATACGTTGTGCAACACGTTCTGGGTGGAATGGCTCTAGGGCATCGAGTTTTTCACCCATCCCCAGGAATTTAATTGGTTTACCTGTAATCGCTCGCACTGAAAGTGCTGCACCACCGCGTGCATCACCATCAGTCTTGGTCAGGATCACACCCGTTAATGGCAAGGCATCATTAAAGGCTTTGGCGGTATTTGCCGCATCCTGCCCCGTCATAGCATCCACCACGAACAAGGTTTCAGTCGGTTTAATCGCTGAATGTAATGCCTTGATTTCGTCCATCATGTCATCATCGACATGCAAACGACCTGCGGTATCGACAATTAAAACATCAGCAAACTGAATTTTTGCCTGTTCGATAGCACGGATGGCAATATCTACAGGGTTTTCATTGGCATTCGAGTCAAAGAAAATTGCACCAACTTCACCAGCAACTGTTTGTAGCTGTTTAATCGCTGCAGGACGGTAAACGTCGGCAGACACCATCGCCACTTTTTTCTTTTGACGTTCTTGTAAGAAACGTGCCAATTTTGCTGCAGTAGTGGTTTTACCCGCACCCTGCAAACCTGCCAACAACACCACAACTGGTGGCTTGGCAGCTAGGTCAAGGCTTTCATTGGCCTCGCCCATCATTTTGGTTAATTCGTCATAAACGATTTTAACGAATGCCTGACCAGGCGATAACTGAGTCATCACTTCCTGACCCAATGCCTCTTCCTTAACTTTCGCGATGAATTCACGAGTTACAGGTAACGCCACATCGGCTTCAAGAAGTGCCATACGTACTTCACGTAACGTATCTTTAATATTGTCTTCGGTTAGCTGCCCTGAGCCAGTAACATTTCTTAAACTCTGCGTGAGTCGTTCTGTTAAGGTATCAAACATTGCAAATTCCGCTTAAAATAGCCATTAGCAAAAAAATGTTTCTTTAAAATAGAAAATTTATGCACAAGATGCTATAGGATACTGTAGTTCGCATCGAATTTATATAAATGAATATTCATCATCCTGAAAAAGGTTTGACATGATCAGTCTCCCCTTGGTTTATACGATTTTAGCATTAATCGCTTATACCAGTTCTTTTTGGTATTTATTTTCACATTTAATGTCTAAACGTGCGCCAAATCACTGGTTTATTCGTTCTCTGCTCAGTTTGGGCTTATTGCTGCATGCTGCCGTGTTGTATAACGATATGTGGACGCCGATGGGTGTCAATTACAACGTATTTAACCTGATGTCATTTACTTCAGGTTTAATGTTGTTATTGAGCTTGTTGTTTAGTACTTACCGGCCTGTGATTGCGCTGAATTTGATTGGTATTCCTGTAGCCGCAGTGGGTTTAATTACAGGCTTTACATTCAGCCAACATAATTTATTTATCAACCAAAACTCGATTGGCTTAGACATTCATATCATTTTGTCGCTGTCTGCTTATGCCGTATTGTTGATGGCGACCATTCATGCCGTATTAATGTGGTTTCAAAACCGCGAACTCAAAAACAAACAAAAGCGTCGAGTTTGGGTCAATTTACTACCCTCTTTGCAAGATATGGAATCTTTGCTATTTGACATGTTGATTGCAGGCTTTGCTTTACTCACAGTCGCACTAGGCTTTGGTTTCTTTACGATAGAACATTTCTTTGCACAGCATTTAGCGCATAAAACTGCCTTTAGTATAATTTCATGGTTTGTCTATGGGGCATTATTACTTGGACGTTATAAGTTTGGCTGGCGTGGACAAAAAGCGATTCGCTTTACCATTATTGGTTTCTTTTTGTTGGCGCTCGGTTTTATTGGTTCTAAATTTGTGTTGGAAATGATTTTGGGGAAGTAATATTCTTTTGTTCAGTTTACCTCATTAAAAGCGTGGAACATGATAAATTATTTAAAAAGCCCAAGTATCTGTACTTGAGCTTTTACCGAACGATAAGATTATGATTAATATAATAAAAAATAGCATTACGTATAAGCTGTATTATGTTAATTTTAGATAAGCTAAATTATATTCCGCTAATAATTTTAGTCAGAAAAAGAGGGATTAAATTTTTGACTATCTTTTAACAGTCATAGAGATAAAGCATAAATAAATAATAAGGAAAGCAATTTTTGATTATAACAATCTGTATTTTTACAATTATTATTGGTTTCATCATATTTATTAAAACCTTATTTGATAAAAATTATATTAATACTCAAATTTATTTATTTATGAACCGTAGTTTTTGGATCTGTATAGGTCTCCTTCCCATAGTTATTTATATATTTATTAGAGACTTATGTAGTCCTCAAATTCCTACTAATGCAAGTAATTCATATACCTTAGGAATCGTTTTCATCACATTGATTTCACCTATTATTGTCATTATTGGATTTTTAATAGGTCATGTAGTTTTTCTTGCGATATTCATGATTATTGATTTAATCATTTCAAAATTCTGTGGTAATAACATAAAATTTATATTTAGTATTCTATTAACTACTTTAGTCATGATTTTCTTTTTGGAATTTATTTGGTGGGAAGTATTTTACTCTGAAGGCTCTATTCCAATCCGAATTTATGTGTGGAATATTACAATATTAACTTTACCATGGATGCCAATCATTGGTGCTCTAGCTATCCAAAAGTGGAAGCAACAGAAATTTTTATCTAGAAATAACAATTTATAATTCAGATATTTCCAAGGCCGATTTAACATAATGGTGGTTATACACAAAACAAACAACAACAATAAAGGCTAAAACCTTATCTCACTCTACAACAATTCAAAACCCTTTTCCTAGACATCCTCCATAAAAAAACGTATAACTCCACTTTTGTTTGAGCTGGTAGCATCCTGTGAAACTAATTCTTGCACCCATGGAAGGCTTAACCGACCCCATCATGCGTGATGTACTCACGTCTGTAGGCAGTTTTGACTGGTGTGTGACAGAGTTTATTCGGGTCACAGACAGCATTCTGCCAGATCATACCTACCACAGCTATTGCCCAGAACTACTCACCAACGGCAAAACTGCGGCAGGTACACCTGTGCATGTTCAATTTTTAGGAAATAATCCTGAAATGTTAGCAGCCAATGCAGCCAAAGCTGCGGCTATGGGCGCTCCTGCGATTGATATGAACTTTGGCTGCCCTGCCAAAACCGTCAATCGGCATCGAGGCGGTTCAGTCTTACTCGATGAACCCGAAGTGGTATATGAGCTAGTGAAAGCCGTGCGCGATGCCGTTCCTGCTCACATTCCTGTTTCCGCCAAAATGCGTTTAGGTTATATGGATCGGAACTTCATGCTAGAAAATGCACACGCCATTGAAGATGCAGGCGCAGCATGGGTCACAGTACACGCCCGCACCAAAGCCGATGGCTATACACCTCCTGCGTTTTGGGATCAACTGCGCCCGATTCGTGAAGCATTGAAGATTAACGTCATCGCCAATGGCGAAATTTGGAACAATACCGATGCCAAACAATGCCAATTAGAATCGGGCTGTGAAGATTTAATGATTGGTCGTGGTGCAGTCACCACCCCAGATTTGACCCAATGTATTCGTCAAAATTCAGACCGACCTTTGCTAAGTTGGCAAGATTTGCTGCAACTGCAAATTCGCTTTATTCACGGCCCTGCCAAAACTGAAATTGGGATGCTAGGCCGTTATAAACAATGGCTTGGTATGATGTCGAAACATTATCCCGAAGCCAAAGCTTTATGGGATGAAATCAAACGTCTGAAAAAACTCGATGAAATCATTGAAAAATTGGTCGCGCACACGACTTAAACAGTGAATCTATCAGACTTAAGATTTATCTAAAAAATTTCAGCTTTTATTGGTGGACATTATCTATTCAAGCTTACTGACAAAGCTTGGCATTTCCCACGCACTGCCTGCAAAACCTTTGCATTGTCCTGCATCAAATTGATAGCTTTTGACAAACTGCTGACCATTCCACGCCCATTCAATTTGACTAAAACAATCGCCAATTCCACGCCCTTTTAGATAAGCAAAAATCTGACCGTTGCTGAACTCTGAAGCAGAATCGGTTACAAATTGCTGTATCTTTTGCAATTTTTTATCCATGACCCAATAAGCCACACCCCAATTATAAGCCCCTCGCCAACAACTTGCCTCAACCAACACCCTATCCTGATTTAAAGGATAAGTATGAATTTGCTGTTCAGCTTGTTCAGGTTCAAACAGCATATAACAATCTTCACGATCTACGGTTTTCTGTAAAATCGGATATAACTTTTCTGCACTGGCTGCACTAAGCAGCTGTGCTTTGGTAGTTCGGTATTGAGGCTGCATGAGAATATTGATTTTAGGTATCGCTTGCGCTTTTAAGACCTGCGTGGATGCTTGATTGCCTTTTGCCAATATTGCAGAGTCTGTGTCCACACGCTTTTGAAATTCATCCATTTTTAACAATACCGCACTCATGCCTGCACCAGACAATTTCCAGCGTTGTTGAGCATGTTTCAACTCTATTACCACATGCTTACGCGCCTGTGCCAACAGCTTTTGCACACTGGCAGCAGATAAATGGGCGATACGCTCATGAAAGTTTAATTGTTGCAAAACACGCCCATTTAAAAATAAAGTCGCTTGAGCAATATCTTCCTGAATTTGCAATTGCCCTTGTACAGCAGTCTTTGCACCTGCTTGACGGGTCAATAGCATGCTAATCGGTTGTTCAAAATCATCATCGCTTTGGTATCCTGCGGCACGGCAGGTTCCTGTATTATCACAAGCCAACTCCCAATCTTGATGCTGAAAATACAATCCTTGTAAAGCAGTCGACTGGCTTGAAGCAATCGTTTTTTCAGTAGTGATAGGGGCTGCAAAAATACTAACGCTACCTAACAAACCACTGATCGCCAGCAACATTTTTAGATTGCATATGAAATTCATGATCTTCACAACTCCTGAAATGATCATCTATGATTTAACGGCTTCATCTAGGCTGAATTTAGCGCCTTGCCTACTTATCTCAATAAAAAACACGCCACAGCATACTTTTCTAATGCAATTGAACATCAAGATTTTCTGTAAAAGATTACGATTCCTGCGTTAAACCTTGACCGTGGCACTTGCGCCATTAGTTTTCACCGACTCAATTCCTTTGTCACGTGATTGTTCAGAAGTATAAAGCTGACTTGTCCCAATAATTAGATGATTAACAACTTTTAAATTAAAATAGGGCTTACCATTCTTAGATGTCAGTCGATCATAACGTGCATCATCCTGACTATTCTTTTGTACTGAAGCGATGCCATTTTTAGCAGAAGCTTTTGCCTTATATTGTTCACTGGTTAAGATAATTTCGCCATTGCCCGCTTTAAATTCAAAGCGGTACTGAACATTGCTTGCTTATGAAATCTCAAACCATCCAGACATAACTATTGCCCCCAGTTTTCTTGGGAGTGGTGAAGTATATTGTTCAATGATGCTAGCAATTATATTGTCTAAAAACTATTCTTTTCGCTAGAAGATAAAGAGCTTAGGTACAAGAAAGCAGTATTAATTTTGTACATTCTTAAAGTTATTTTTGCTCAATTTGAATCATAATATACTTAAATAAACCCCGAAATGCGCAGGTCACTCAAGTTACCTGCGCTATTGAAATCTATTTAACTTAAGCTTTTTTCACATATTCAGATTTTAATTTCATAGCACCCATACCATCAATCTTACAATCAATGTCATGACCATCTGCTGCCTCTGGAATTAAGCGAATATTTTTCACTTTGGTCCCCACTTTTACAGCTGCCGAAGAACCTTTAATTTTCAGGTCTTTAATCACAGTTACCGTGTCACCATCTGCCAACACGTTGCCATTTGCATCTTTAATCACAGCAGCAGTTTCTTCAAGCTGTTCCCCTTCTTTCCACTCATGTGAGCATTCAGGACAAATCAGCAGGTCGCCATCTTGATAAGTGTATTCTGATTGGCATTTTGAGCAATTCGGCAAAGACATAAAAAACCTCAAAAACTATATTGTAGCATTTTTTATTTAATTTTCATAAACTTAAAAGTATTACAAAGCATAAGGATAATGCATAGAATCATACGATGGATTTTTAATCCATTGATGTTAAAGATTGCTCCAAAACATGTTTTAACACCACCACATGATTGTGCTGCTCATCTTTAGCTGCTGTGACTAAAGTAACTTTCTGTTGCTGTGCCAATTCACGTAATGCCTGTACTGCAGCGTGTTGTTGGGCTAATTCAGCTGTATAACGCTGCTGAAACTGATTCCAATGTTGCTCAGGGTTTTGATGATACCATTTGCGCAGTTCAGTCGAGGGCGTAATTTCTTTGAGCCATAAGTCAATACGAGCACGTTCTTTACTCACACCACGCGGCCATAAACGATCAACTAGCACCCGTGTTCCATCTGCCTGAGTCGCTTCAAGATAAGCGCGTTTCATTGCAATATCCATATTTTCACCTCTGCATCTTTCATGATGTCTTCATCAGCGCCAGAGTTTTAGGCAGCAGATTATGTATTAAAAATAAAAAAGCATGTGATCAACACATGCTTTTCAGATAACCGATTTAATCTTCGTAATCGTCTTCGTCTTCATCATCGTAGACGTAAGCCATACAGCCCCAACCATCGTATTCACCGCCATGTTCTTCAGCAATTTTAGTGAACCATTGTTCTAAATCAACAATGTCTGAATACTCTGGTTCCATGTAAACATAAATGGTAATGATCCATTCAACTGCGTCAGATTCTTCATCTTGGAATAATGAAATTTTTTGTTCTTCAGCCAACAAATACAAAGCACATTTTTCAGCTTGTTCTTGTGTGGTAAATGCGATGGAGTACTCAATCTCATGTGGCTCTGTCAGGTCATCCCCATCTTCATGCATTTGCCAAAGTACATTGCCATTATCATCATCAGGGAATTGTTCATAGTCACGTGTCATGCGAATATCCTTGTTATCTTTTTAGCCAATATATATCTGGCAAGTGACAAAATAGTGAATTCAACATAGCACAAATTTGCCCTAAGGACTCAATTTTCATTTCGTTATACACTGACTTTAGTCTGAAACACCCAAAAGCTTGTATTTAGACACCGCAATTGCTCTAAGCATTTGCAGCCAGTTTAATTTGTGGCGTCTGACAAGAGCTTTTCTGTTTAAATGCCAACAGCAAAGCGGCAAACTTTAATTCTTCTTGTCGAAGTGTCAAATAAGAGTCCAGAATTTTTGCGTGTCCAAATGCAGCCGCATAATGATTCAGCAAAGTAAAATCATCCTGCAAAGCTTGAAGTGATTCAGCCAAATTATGTTCAGTCAGCTGCGCCAAATATAAATCTGCTTTGCTATTAAATGCTTGAGTCAGTAACGTCATTGCCGCTAGACGGCGTTGCTCATCGACAAAAGCACAATGCGCAACTTCTTGATTTTTGACTGCATCTTGAATCTTGTGTCGTACTTGCTGCAAGTGTTGTGCTGTATCACTGTAGCCATAACCTTCAATCAGATCATCCAATAGCTGCTGAGCAGGCAACTGAAAATCAGGCGTATGATTTTCAATTTTATGATACAGCGCGGTCATAATCTGTTCGAGTTGCTGACGTTCTTCAACCAAGTTATAAAAAGCACCCAATTGATCTTGTGCAGTTTTAAGCATTTTGGCTTTGGTTTTTTGCTCATGCTCGGCTAAAAAATCTCGGACTTTTTCAACTTGTTGCTTGCACTGCTCCCGCGTATTTTCCGCTTCGGATTTAACCATTTCTACAAACATTTCAACTTGTTGGCGACGTTCTAATACATATTTCTCAACGTCTAAAATATGTTGATAGTTCTGCAAGGTTTCTAAACGACCTTTTAAACTGCCTATTTCAATGCGTAGCACAGCCAGCTGATGCTCTAATTCATTACTTTCCAACTCATCGGACGCTAAATTGGAGCGAGTGCGGTCTAAATTGCTTTGTAAAGATTGAATGCTGGCAGATAACTCACGGCTACGCTGAGATTGCCAAAAAATAATCACCACCAATACAATAATGATTGCAGCCAATATATACAGCATATAACTATACAGCATATAACTATACAGCATATGACTCTACCCCGCATTGGTCTGCCAGATGCTGAAAAGTCATCTTCAGTTTTAAAGACGCTTTCTAACCCGCTTTGACAGCCCACCACACTCAAAAACACAAAATTTTAAAACAGCGAGTCATTCATCTCCTTCATTTATGCCAAGGCAAATGAATAACTAAAGCTCTAAGGATACGTTAGCGAGTTAGCGGCACGAAGACTATCCCAATTTTTGAGTATTTTCACAAAAAAATTGAAAAATATGCGCCTGTTAGAAAATTAAATCCGAAAATCCCTAAAAAGGAAGCTGTGCTCGAATTGCAACAGGAACTTGGCTTAAAGGTTGCGTGAAAGCCAAATAACTGGCATGCAGCGCCATCCGACCTAAAGTACTTTTTTTCGGTTCAGGATGATATAACTTATCGCCTGTAATGGGATGTCCAATATATTGCATGTGTACCCGTAACTGATGAGAACGTCCTGTGATTGGGGTGAGCAAAACACGGGTAATATCTTCAACCGCACAATATTCCAAAGCTTGATACAGCGTTTGCGCAGGTTTACCTAAATCAAAATGCACAATTTGGCGTGGACGGTTTTCCCAGTCAGTAATTAAAGGCACATCGACACTGCCCTCACCTTCAAGTTTGCCTTGAATTAAAGCAATGTAGTTTTTTTCTACTGTTCGTGCCTGAAACATTTTACTCAATGCGACTTCTGCATCACGATGCTTGGCAAACATGAGAATACCTGAGGTGGCCATGTCTAAACGATGGGCAATTTTTGCCTGAGGATAATTTGCGAGCACTCTTAAATATGCGCTGTCTTGATGTTGAGGCAAACGTCCAGGCACAGACAATAAACCTGCAGGCTTATCAATCACCAGTAAATCGTCATCTTCATAGACAATTACTAACGGATCTTGTGGAGGTGCGTAAATAAAGTTGTCGTTTAAAGCCATGAACTACAGCACGCAAAGTGGTGCGGGCAAAATATCAAGCACAACCCGAGCTGTCAATTCAGTCGGGCGATGTGCTTTTTTATGTAAAATTTAGATTTTTAATTGGCTTAGTCTGCCAAACTTAGTCTGCTAAATAGTATTCCACCGTAGACACCACACGAACTTTTTTCAAATAAGGGGTATTGCTGTCACGGTCTTCAATACTAAATACACCCTGATTGGCCGATTTAATTTTGCCTAAACGACTATCAGAATCTGCAGCAAACTTTTCTGCAACACTGCGGGCATTTTGTGTGGCTTGCTCAATCATGGCAGGTTTAATGTCATTAAGTTGGGTATATAAATATTCGGTGCGTTGCCCATAATCTTCACCACCAAAGGCTATTCCATTTTTACCTAAATCGACCAAGCGGCTTTGTGCGCTGCGCACTTTATCAATATTTTTGGTATAGACCGTAATGGTTTGATGTGCGGTATAACGTAAAGCGACATTGCCATCGCCTCCATATTGCTGGGCATATTTATCGGTAATTACAGGTGCTGCAATGGTCATTTCTTCAGGGCTAAAACCTTCATTTTTTAAAAAGTTTTGAATTTGAGAGGTTTGGCTTTGCATGGTGTCATATAACGCTGCCAAGTCTTGACTGGCTGTACTAAAACGAATTGGCCATACCGCCACATTGGCTTTTACTTCACGCTCAGACAAACCTTTGACTGAAACCACACGCTCATATTGTTTAATTTTAAGTGCGCTATTGCCCAAAATCCAACCTGCGAGCACCATCCCCAAACAAATTAGACCGCCTAAAATCAGTGCAGGTTTAAATTGATTCATGTTTACCAACTCCTCAAATTGCGGGCTTTTCGCCTCTATTTCGATGACCGTGTGTTTTTAATGTACTGTTTAAAGCGATGTTTCTATGCTTTTCGATGCTTGTTTATCGAGTTTTAAATTAAGGTCGCATCATATACAGCGCGATAAGTGGCGCGATATTCAATAGCAATACCCCAATTTTATAGACTGCCATGCCACCATAATGAATGGCATCAAAACTTGCATCTGACAGTTTGAACCATCTGCCATGTAACTGTCGAAGCCAGTCATGCGCGAAAATCACCACCACAAACCACAGCATTAAAATGGCATAGTTAATCAGTGCGCAGGTCAGTAATAAACGACACCAAAAATCGTAATCAACACTCATATCCCACCTAATTAGATGTGGATGATCATTACAAATTAACAGATTTAAACGAAAAACTTGATGGGAGTTTTGTAGCGGAAAGATGGTTTAAAATTCATTTAAGTTATTATTTTTTCTTAATTTTATTTCTTAATCTTGTTTTATTTTTTATATTTTTAACAATGTTCTTTAGGGTGTTAGGGAAAACAACTGTGGTTTACTTCAACTATCATGCTGGATAAGTCATGATCTTATAGCCTATAAACTTCTGATTTATAGCGTCCTAAGCCGAATCGAGACCTTTTGGGTAAGTACTACACGCACGTTGTACGCAACTGGTAGCAATCTACTCTTTTCGATCCCCATCACACCCTTGAGATATATAGTAGTGATTTGAGGATGGGATTGTTTCCCCGAAATGATTTTATTTTGATTTATTTTTAAAATTTTTATCACTTTTTAAGTTATATTTTAAAAAATTTCCCAAATAGGCATTTTTTATGCGCACAAACCATCAAATAAAGCTTAAATATTAAATTTATTACCACACTTATTTTTGAATATTTTCAAACTGACCAAAAATCTATGTGGACGATTCAACAACTTTCTTTTTGCCTCGAATCCAGCGAATCGCCCAAATTAAAGCAATAACCACCACAAACACCACCAATACAGGCACAACGAAAGACAACACTGAAAGTACGGCAGCCCCAATCCACTCTCCTGTTGAAATTACAGGATTCGCAACACCGCCTGTGGTTGCCGTTGATACACCACGCACCGCCACTGTGCTCATTTGCACAACACCTGCTGTACCGCCACCGACAATAATGGCTGAAGCCCAACTGGTAAATTGCGACATTTCACCACTACTTACAGCCATTGTGGTGAGTGTACCTGCAATCATGGCAGCAGGTGTTGCCACGGTATCGAGTAAATTATCGACCCACGGCACATAATACGCAGCAATTTCACTGATTGTTGCCACAGTCAAAGCCAGACAAACCGCAGGCATTGCCAACCATTCAAAACCTTTTAAAGGTTCAAACCAACCCATGAGCGCCGCAACACTCATGACCAGCAAAGGCACAAAAACCCGAAAACCACTGGCAGCACTTAGCCCAATGCCGACACATAAACCGAGTATTGTTTCCATGTTCTACCTCATTGCCTTGGGTTTTCTATGGCTAAAATAGCAAAAAGCCCCATCGGGTGATAGGGCTTTAGATTAAAACAGGATCTGCTGTTTTATGTCGTGTAGCTTAGGCAACCTTGTTGTTATATTGGGTGCCATGGCATTTGGTACACGGTGGTAGACGGTCTGTACCAATTTCTAAGTAAACGCGATGCCCGCATTGGACACAAAAATAGAAGCCTGTTCCTGGTTTATCACCTGCAGTTACCATCTTTGTTCTCCGTATGATTTAGAAATGGTCAATCCAGTATATCTATTCTGTGATGATTGTCTATTGTCCATTTTGACAGGTGATGAGGGCAGTTGGGCGAAGGATGATTTTGTTAGAAAATTAAGCCGATTTTTTTTAGAGATTCACATAAAAAGTATAACGGGTTAAAACAACTTTCAAAAAATAAACTTATACACCTTCAGGGTTTCAATTTCTAAATTTGTTAACAGTGAATGGCTTTGTTACATAAATATGTAAGCATCTGATTTAAATAAATTTAATTTTGGATTAAAAATTAATCAAAACTTTTAAAATCATATAGTTATGAAATATTTGTGCAACAAAGCCTTTTTCATATACAAATTTATCATTATATTTACTGCAATCTTAAAAACTAAAAACCCCATCATCAAGATAGGGTCTTTTAGAATAAATTTCAATCAGCTATGGACTAAATATCAAGCCACATTCCCTTCCAAGAAGTCCTGTGCAAAACGTTGCAATACACCGCCCGCTTCATATACAGACACTTCTTCTTCGGTATCTAAACGGCAAGTCACAGGCACTTCAATCATTTGATTTTTGCCGTCTGCAGTTGAACGCTCAATCACCAAAGTTAAGTCTGAACGTGGCGCAATATTACCCATCACGCTATAGAGTTCTGTACCATCCAAACCTAAAGTTTTACGGTTTACACCCGCTTTAAACTCAAGTGGCAATACGCCCATGCCCACCAAGTTGGTACGGTGAATACGCTCAAAACCTTCAGCGACAATTGCTTCCACACCAGCAAGACGCACACCTTTTGCAGCCCAGTCACGGCTAGAACCCTGACCATAATCCGCACCTGCAATAATAATTAACGGCTGTTTACGGTTCATATAGGTTTCAATCGCTTCCCACATACGCATTACTTCGCCTTCTGGCTCAACACGCGCTTTAGAACCTTGCTTAATTGTGCCGTCTGAACGTACCACCATTTCATTAAACAATTTTGGATTCGCCAAAGTTGCACGTTGTGCCGTCAGGTGATCACCACGGTGCGTTGCATAAGAGTTGAAATCTTCTTCTGGCAAGCCCATTTTTGCCAAATACTCCCCTGCTGCCGAATCTAAAACAATCGCATTCGATGGAGATAAATGGTCTGTGGTGATGTTATCGCCCAAAATTGCCAACGGACGCATATTGGCTAATGTACGTGGAGCCGCCAATGCACCTTCCCAATACGGCGGACGACGGATATAAGTACTTTGTGGACGCCAGTCATATAGCGGACTTTCAGATTTTTCTGACTCACCCAAATCAAACATTGGGATATACACTTGGCGGAATTGTTCAGGTTTAACTGACTCTTTCACCAAAGCATCAATTTCAGCATCAGATGGCCAAATATCTTTTAAGTAAATTGGGTTGCCATTTTGATCTGTACCTAATGCATCTTTTTCGATGTCAAAACGGATGGTACCCGCAATCGCATAAGCCACAACCAATGGTGGAGATGCCAAGAAAGCTTGTTTCGCATACGGATGGATACGACCATCGAAGTTACGGTTGCCCGAAAGTACCGCGGTCGCATATAAGTCACGGTCAATAATTTCTTGTTGAATCGCTGGGTCTAATGCACCAGACATACCGTTACAGGTGGTACATGCATAAGCCACAATACCAAAACCAAGTTTTTCTAAGTCTTTGAGTACGCCTGCTTCTTCCAAATACAATGCTGCGGCTTTAGAACCTGGCGCAAAAGATGATTTCACCCAAGGTTTACGCACAAGACCAAGCTCATTAGCCTTACGTGCCAACAAGCCTGCTGCTACAGTATTACGTGGGTTTGAAGTATTGGTGCACGAAGTAATTGCTGCGATGATGATAGCGCCATCTGGCATCAAGCCATCAGTACGGTTTTCTACCACACCCGCAATGCCTTTTTCTTTCAGGTCAGATGTTGAAACACGCGCATGCGGATTCGATGGACCTGCAATGTTACGAGTTACCGTTGAAAGGTCAAAACGTAGTACACGTGGATATTCTGCCTGAGTCATTTCAGATGCCCAAAGACCAATTTCTTTGGCATAGCTTTCAACCAGTTTGACCTGATCTGCTTCGCGACCTGTTAAGGTTAAATAGTCGATGGTGTTTTGATCGATATAGAACATGGCAGCAGTTGCACCATATTCCGGAGTCATGTTGGAAATCGTGGCACGATCACCCACCGACATGCTATCTGCGCCTTCACCAAAAAATTCTAAATAAGCACCGACGACACGCTCTTTACGCAAAAACTCGGTTAAAGCCAACACGATGTCTGTTGCCGTAATACCTGCCTGACGCTCACCAACCAACTCAACACCAATAATATCTGGCAGACGCATCCAAGAAGCACGACCCAACATTACGTTTTCAGCTTCAAGACCGCCTACACCCACAGAAATGACACCCAAAGCATCGGTATGTGGTGTATGTGAGTCTGTACCGACACAAGTATCTGGGAATGCAATGCCTTCACGGTTTTGAATCACTGGGGACATTTTTTCCAGATTGATCTGGTGCATGATGCCATTGCCTGCAGGAATCACATCAACATTTTCAAACGCAGTTTTCGTCCATTCAATAAAGTGGAAACGGTCTTCATTACGACGATCTTCCACTTCACGGTTTTTACGGAAAGCATCTGGGTCAAAACCGCCATATTCCACTGCCAAAGAGTGATCGACAATTAACTGGGTTGGCACTACAGGATTCACTTTAGATGGATCACCACCTTGATCGGCAATCGCATCACGCAAGCCTGCCAAATCTACCAATGCGGTTTGACCTAAAATGTCGTGACATACCACACGTGCTGGATACCACGGAAAATCATGCTCTTGTTTACGTTCAATCAACTGTTTTAAAGATTGTTCTAAAATTGCAGGATCACAACGGCGCACTAACTGCTCTGCAAGTACTTTTGAGGTATATGGAAGTTTGGCATAAGCGCCTGGCTGGATATCTTCAACGGCTTGACGCACGTCATAAAAATCGAGCTGAGTGCCTTGCAGCGGTTTGCGGTAGTTGTTATTCATCTGGTATTCGCCCTTACTCTATTGTTCTCAACATCTTATGGGATGATTGTTTCCACCCGTCGAAAGCATTGTACGCTGCCAAAAACCCATTTCCCAAATCTTATATATTTCATAAACTTAAGTATAAAAATAGGGTTTTTTGAAATATTTAATTACATTTTGTGTAAAATTCTTGCCCTTAAAATGCTTTTTTTTCAAAAATAGCGCAAAATTGACCTCATTCTTTAGTCTTAGATTTCATTGTGAAAGGTTATTCATGCGCGATTTAGCTTTCTGTGCTTTAAGTTTAAACGGTGTCGATGCACAAAAATTCCTGCAAGGTCAGGTAACGATCAATGTCGAAACATTAGCTGAAAATACAACGCGTTATACTGCAATTTGTAGTTTAAAAGGACGCGTTCAGTTTGGTTTGTGGCTTAAAAAAATCACGTCTGAATGCTTTGAAATCGTCAGCACAGCTGACCAAGCAGAAGATTTAGCCAAACACATTAAAAAGTTTGGTGCATTTTCAAAAATGCAGCTTGAAACCATCGGTACGGTTTACCCAACCATTCAGGGCAATCAAACGGAGTTTTCAGTTGAAGTCACTGATTTAAATGCATGGCAGCTACAAGCCATTGACGCAGGTCAAGCGTGGATTCAAGCCTCAACAGCAGAATTGTTTCAGCCACAGGAATTGCGTTTGCATCAACGAGATGGCGTGCATTACGACAAAGGCTGTTATTTGGGTCAGGAAGTGGTGGCACGTTTATGGTTTAAAGCCAAACCAAAACGCTGGTTGCATTTAATTCAGGGTTCAGGCGAAGTCCCTGCACCTGCCGCCAAACTGAATAATGATATGGAAGTGGTGAACAGCCTTGCAACTGCAGATGGCTTTAAAGCGTTAGTGGTTGCTAGACCCAATGCTTTGCAAGAATTATCTGTACAAGTGTTAGATTTACCTGAACATTTAAATGGCGATGTCGCCCGCCCGCAATAGACTTAAAAAAAATTGGTTATATCACGAGGGAATCACAAGATTCCCTCGTTCTTTTCTGTGATTTGAATAATTCACAGTTTTTATATTTACATTCACACTTTTCAACTTATGATGAATGCACCACTACAAAACAAAAGTACATCAATGGATGTGATGTGCAAAAGAGAACAAGGTAAAACTCAAATGATAAAAAAACTACTCATGGCGGGCGCAATTGCCCTCTCTAGCAGCATCAGCATGGCAAATAGCAACATTGCAACCGATCCTGCTTTTGCCAAGATTGAACAATTAATGCAAGCCAATAAAGTTAAAGATGCTTTTCAGGAATTAGAAAAGCTTGCCAAAGCAGGCAATGCACAAGCCTTGTATAACTTAGGCTATTTGACGCAAACTGGACAAGGCACAGCAAAAAATGAAAAGAAAGCCATTCAGTTGTATGAGCAAGCTGCTCAAAAAGGCTACCCCGTTGCAAGTTATGTTTTAGGTAAAAACTACCTCACTGGCGCACTGGGTTTAAAACAGGATATCGCCAAAGCCAAACAATATTTACAGACTGCATCCAGTCAAGGTTTTAATGATGCCACAGTAGATTTAGCCGTTTTATATTTCTCAGAAAATACGGCAGCATCTGACCAAAAAGGTTTAAAACTATTACAACCTTTAATTGCCAAAGATCATTATCAAGCCATACATGCAAAAGCCTTGTACGAAATTAGCACAGGCTTTAAAAACAAAGATGAAGCACCAATTAAGCAAGGGCTGCAAAGCATTCAAAACTTGGCGCAAAAGGGTTATATTCCTGCACTCATGGCAGTGGGCAATATGTTTGTGAATGGCAATATCGTGCCGCAAAACTTGCCTGAAGCGAAAAAGATTTTTGCCTCACTGGCACAGGAAAATGTAGCGCAAGCCAAAGAATCATTGGCTGTGGTTGAAAAAATGATGGCAGATCAAGCCAAAGCTTCCAACAAGGCAACCGCTAAGAAAAGTTAAGATAGTTTCTTTATAAAAGCTATTAATCAGAGAAATTTTAAAAAAAGTCTGTATCAGCATGGTACAGACTTTTTTATGATTTGAGCACTTCGATACCGTTGCTATAAATACTTACCCGATTGTGTCAATAAAATCGCCACCATCACAAAACCAAAAACTGTACTCAACACCAAGGGGGCTAAGGCTTTTTCATGTAAACCATAGTGCTGCCCGAAAATACCAAAGGCAATTGGCATTGGTAAAGCCGCAAGCAAAGTCCCGACAAATAGCATTTCTCGGTTCACATCTAATGCCCATAAAATTCCAAAAATCGTGAGTGGCATCAGCAATACTTTGAATGCAACCAAAACAATACTTTGCAAATTCACCGACTTGATTTGCATGCCGACCAAACTTCCACCAATCACAAATAAAGCCAAAGGTGAAGCAGTTTTGCCCAACATTTCCAGCACTTGTGCAATAGCTTGCGGCAGTTTGAAATTCAACAATACGCACAGCATACCCAATAAAATAGATAAAATTACTGGATTTTTCAGTAAGCGCTGCACAGTTTCGGCATACACCTGCCAACCTGATTTCGCTGAAGATTGTAGCCCTCGTTCTGCCAAAATCAGCATCAATGCCACAATAATTAAATTTTCGACAATTAAAGTTAAAGACAAATAAATTGCCGATTGACTGCCAATCAACAAAGTCAAAATAGCAGTGCCAATAAACCCTGTATTTGACATTGATGCACCCATTGCCAAGACACTGGCATGGGTTAAGTTTGAATTAAAATAATGCCGATACAGTAAAAAGGCAAAGATAAACAGCAGAATAGAACCGCCACCGTAACCTAAAAAATAAGCGGGATGCCAGATTTCTGACAAACTTTTACTGGCCAATGCCTGCAATAGAAATGCAGGCAACGCCACTTTCATGACAAATTGACCTAGAAACTGAATCGCACTGTTTTCAATAAATTGGCTTCTGACGGCAAAATATCCCAACAGCACCACAGCACAAATGGGAAATAAAATACTCAGTAACACCCTGACATCCTTTTTCAGTGTTGCCCATGATCGACATGGTTTTACTGATTTACCTTACACCGAATCTCCCGATAAAGCACGGCAAAATAGTTTAAGTTTCACTTATTTTAAGCAGATAAAATATTAGGATTCCACTTCCGTATCTGTGGATTTAAACGGCGCAAATAAAGTACGAAACCCATGCGGCTGACAGCGCAAATATTGCGGGGCAATCTCAATTTTTTCACCCAATTCTGCCGCAGCATGCCATGGCCAACGAGGGTCATATAAAATCGCACGTGCGATCGCAATCGCATCGGCCTGTTCATATTGCAAAATACCTTCTGCCTGCATCGCTTCGGTAATCAAACCCACCGCAATTACAGGAATTTTTACAGCTTGCTTAATGGCATGTGCAAATGGTGTTTGATAACCCGCATGTAAATCAATTTTTTGATCGACATGCAAACCACCGCTCGACACGTGAATATAAGCCGCACCTAAATGCTCCAGTGCTTTTGCCAAACCTACTGAAGATTCCACATTCCAACCCTCTGCATCATCCATCCAGTCTGTTGCAGAAATTCGCACCCCAATTGGATAGCCTTGTGGAACAGCATTTTGAATTGCTTGAAATACTTCCAATGTAAGGCGAATCCGATTTTCCAAACTGCCGCCATATTCATCTTGGCGGTGATTAGACAGTGGTGACATAAATTGATGCAGCAAATAACCATGTGCAGCATGAATTTCGATTAAATCAAAACCTGCATCCACCGCTCGTACTGCGGCACTGGCAAAGTCTGCAATCACCTGTTGAATTTCATCTTGCGTTAAAGCATGCGGAGGATGTTCGTGCGGTTGAAATGGTAACTCACTGGCCGATACAGTCTGCCAACCATGTGCATCACTTGGGCTAAACTGACCTTTGCCCTGCCAAGGTTTATCGGTTGAGGCTTTACGTCCCGCATGTGCCAACTGCACAGCAAATGGCATAGGCGATAAACTTTTAACTTTATGCAATAAGGCTTTAAGCTGCGCACGCTGCATGTCATTCCATAAGCCTAAATCTGCATAGCTGATACGCCCTTCAGCCTGTACTGCGGTGGCTTCTACAATGCACATCCCTGCACCCGACAAGGCATAATTTGCCCATTGCTGCTCATGCCAATAGCTCAACTCACCTTGTTCATTGGCAGAATATTGACACATCGGAGCGATAATAATTTTGTTGGCAAGTTGCAGTGATCCAAATTGAATCGGCTGAAAAAGTAATGTCACGCTGCAAGCCCTCATACAGTGCGATTCACCAAAAGCGAATCATTAAATAAAAAAGAAGTAATCACTCAGAATCTGCCATCTGTTTTAGATGGTTTTTCTATAATAGATGTTTAAAAATGATTTATTTATAACGTGTTGTATGGTTTTTGCAAAGCCTGCTTTTGTTTTACACAGAATAATTTTGCGACAGCACACTATGGCTTGTATTCTATGGATAATGCCCAATATTAAGCGCATTACTGTATGTCCTTGCCTGCTTAATTTCTAAAAGCGGATTGAATTTGTACCATGCCAGAATTACCAGAAGTTGAAACTACCAAAACTAGTCTATTGCCGCTACTTGATCAAAAAGTCCTGAATGTAGAAGTACGTCAAGCCAATTTACGCTGGCCCATTCCAGAAAACCTACATAAACTCACAGGACAAAAATTACTGCAATTGACCCGCAGATCCAAATACATTCTGGCGCAATTTGAACAGGACAGCATGTTGTGGCATTTAGGCATGTCGGGCAGTTTTCGTCTTTGCGATGCGCAGGAAGATTTACGCAAACACGACCATTTGATTATTCAGTTTGAAGATATACAATTGCGCTACCACGACCCACGTCGCTTTGGCTGTATTTTATGGCTAAATGAAAGCTCTCAACGCAAACTGATAGATCCACTTGGCCCTGAGCCGTTGAGTGATGCCTTTAACCCCGACTATCTTGCACAGAAGCTCAAAAACAAAAATGTTGGCATCAAAGTTGCAATTATGGATAACCATGTCGTGGTGGGTGTGGGCAATATTTATGCCACGGAAAGTCTGTTTAATTTAGGTATTCACCCTGCACAACCTGCATCATCACTCAGTTTGAAACAGATTGAAAAACTAGTGCTCGAAATCAAACGCATTTTAAAACAAGCGATTGATTTAGGCGGTTCGACCTTACGTGATTACAGCAATGCGATGGGCGAAAATGGCTATTTCCAACAAACCTTGTTGGCGTATGGACGTGCAGGTGAAATGTGTGTGAACTGTGAAACCACACTAGAAAATTTAAAACTGGGCCAACGTGCCTCGGTATTTTGTCCTGAATGTCAGCCTTTGAAAAAAGTACTCACTTCGACTAAAGCTGCAACAAGCAAACGAGGTAAAAAAGTATGAGAACCGCTATTGTGCGTCATATTTTAGTGAAAGATAAAGAAACCTGTGAACAACTGAAAAAGCGGATTCAATCAGGTGCTGATTTTGCCAAAATTGCCAAACAATTTTCGACCTGCCCTTCAGGAAAAAAAGGTGGGGAATTGGGTGAGGTCAAAAAAGGACAATTGGTACCCGTAATTGATAAGTTAGTGTTTACCGCAGCAGAACGCGTACTACACGGCCCTGTAAAAAGTCAGTTTGGTTTTCATTTGGTAGAAGTAAAGTTTCGGATGTAATTTTTATGCCTTCAGCGCCTCTCCATCCTAGAGAATAGGGTGCAAACAAACGGCGCATAAAGCGCCGTTTGTTTTGATTGCGTATTAAAAATTATTGACGTTTTTTCAATTCATCACGAATTTCACGTAGCAACGCGATATCTTCTGGCGTTGCTGCTGGTTCTGGCGCTGCTTCTTCTTGTTTACGGCGCATACGATTAATCATTTTCACCATTAAGAACACCACCCATGCCAAAATGATGAAGTTAATTAAAATCGTAAGGAAGTTACCATAGGTCAGGACATTTACACCTGCTTTGGTTAACTCATCTAAAGACTGTAAATTGTTTGGGTTATCGCCCAAAACAAAGAACTTTTGTGTGAAATCCACACCACCGCCAGTGATCACAGTAATCAATGGCATGATGATATCTTTCACTAATGAGTCAACAATTTTACCAAATGCCCCACCAATAATCACACCGACAGCCAAGTCGATCATGTTACCTTTTACCGCAAATTCGCGGAACTCTTGAATAATACTCATTTAAATCTCCAGTTTTTTTGACTTTAATTTATGTGACGAAGTATACATTAATTTTATAGCTTCATTTCCACGTAACTTACTCGGAAATCATCTGCTTTTATATATTGGTTTGCTAATTTTAAACAAAAAATGCCATCAATAAATTGATGGCATTTTTAAATTTTGCTGCCCCGCATGAGGACAACATCATTTTTAAAACTTATTTACCAGAACGGTTACGTTTACGTTCGTTTTCAGTCAAGTAACGCTTACGGATACGAATTGACTTTGGCGTTACTTCAACCAGCTCATCATCTTCAATAAATTCAAGCGCTTGTTCAAGCGTGAATTCAATTGCAGGTACCAGTGTCAACGCATCATCAGTACCAGAAGCACGTACGTTAGTTAACTGTTTCGCTTTAGTTGGGTTAACCACCATGTCGTCTGAACGAGAGTTAATACCAATGATCATACCTTCGTAAACTTCTAACTGAGGTTTAGCAAATAGACGACCACGGTCTTGCAAGCTGAACAATGCATAACCCAAGCACGTACCTTGAACCATAGAGATCAACACACCGTTTTGACGTTTCGCAACTTGACCTGCTTTCATTGGGCCATAGTGTGAGAAGCTTGACGTCATGATACCCGTACCAGAAGTCATGGTCATGAATTCAGAACGGAAACCAATTAAACCACGTGAAGGCACAGTGGCTTCAATACGGATACGGCCTTTACCGTCTACTTCCATATTGGTCATCTCACCTTTACGGTTACCCATTTGTTCCATCACAGCGCCTTGGTGCTGTTCTTCTACGTCAAAAGTCACGTTTTCGTATGGTTCTTGCATTTCGCCATCAATCTCTTTCAAGATGACTTGCGGACGAGATACACCCATTTCGAAGCCTTCACGGCGCATGTTTTCAATCAATACAGAAAGGTGAAGCTCACCACGACCAGATACTTTGAAACGGTCTGGACTGTCAGTATCTTCTACACGAAGTGCAACGTTGTGAATTAATTCGCGGTCTAGACGTTCACGAATGTTACGTGAAGTCACGAACTTACCTTCTTTACCCGCAAAAGGTGAGTTGTTGACTTGGAATGTCATCGATACGGTTGGTTCATCTACAGAAAGCGGCGGTAAAGCTTCTACATTTTTCGGATCACAAATCGTGTCAGAAATATGGAGTTCGTCCATACCTGTTACACACACGATGTCACCTGCAGAAGCAGATTCAACATCAACACGCTCTAAACCGTGGTAACCCATGATTTTTAAGATACGACCGTTACGTGTTTTACCTTCTTGGTCAATCACGGTTACTGGTGTATTCAGCTTCACAGAACCACGTTGAATACGACCCACACCAATCACACCCACGAAGCTGTTATAGTCGAGTGAAGACACTTGCATTTGGAATGGACCATCAACATCAACTGCTGGTGGCTCAACGATATCGACAATGGTTTGGAACAACGGTGTCATATCTTCCGCTAATTCATCTGGTGCAGGACCCGCAACACCACGTAAGCCTGATGCATATACGATTGGAAAGTCTAATTGCTCATCAGTTGCACCCAAGTTATCAAACAAGTCAAATACTTGATCAATAACCCAGTCTGGGCGCGCGTTTGGCTTGTCTACTTTGTTGATGATCACGATTGGCTTTAAACCACGTGCGAACGCTTTTTGCGTTACGAAACGTGTTTGCGGCATTGGGCCTTCTTGTGAATCAACTAAAAGAAGTACGCAATCCACCATCGACATGACACGTTCAACTTCACCACCGAAGTCGGCGTGTCCTGGGGTGTCCACAATGTTAATGCGGTATTCAGTATCTGTACGTTTATCTAACCATTTGATTGCAGTGTTTTTTGCAAGAATGGTAATGCCACGTTCACTTTCAATAGCGCCTGAATCCATGACACGCTCAATCTCGCCCGCTCGCTCACCGAGTGCGCCCGATTGTTGTAAAAGTTTATCCACAAGAGTTGTTTTTCCGTGGTCAACGTGCGCAATAATTGCGATGTTGCGGAGAGTTTTAATATCTGACATGTAAATTCAATACGCTATAAATTTGAGGGCAAATTATACAGAAAAATACTAAAGTTTTATAGTGACACTTTATTGACACACACAATTTTTTTTGATGAGAAACACGCTTTTGATTTTGTAAAGCTGTGTAACTCGATTAGAATAGCGCCACTTTTGCAATATCTTTACGACTTATGTCTGATTTTAACCAATCTCCCTCCCCAAAAGACCAACTTGATCTGGTCTATGGTCTGAATGAGCGTCCAAAACCACTTATCGCTTTTTTAGCCGCTTTTCAGCATTTACTGGCAATTATTGTTCCGATTGTCACACCAGGCCTCTTAATTTGCTTGGCTTTAGGCGTTTCCAAACAAGATACCAACATGATCTTGTCAATGTCTTTGGTCATTTCAGGTATTGCAACCTTTTTACAATGTAAAAAAGTCGGCCCTTTTGGTGCAGGTTTACTCATTGTACAAGGCACCAGCTTTAACTTTATTGGCCCAATTATTGGTATCGGCTCTGCCATGGTTGCTGCAGGCACACCTGTTGAATCAGTCATGGCGGCAATTTTTGGTGTCGTGATTGCAGGCTCATTTATTGAAATGGGCGTTTCCCAAATTTTACCTTGGGTAAAAAAGCTGATCACTCCGCTCGTGACAGGTATTGTTGTACTCCTGATTGGCTTGACCTTAATTAAAGAAGGTTTAATTAGTATGGGCGGTGGATATCAAGCCATGAGCAATAATACCTTTGCCAATACTGACAACCTGATTATGTCGTGCACAGTCTTGGCCATTATTATTATTTTAAACCGCATCAATATCACATGGATTAAAAGCTCTGCCATTTTAATTGCCTTGGTGATTGGTTATGCAATGGCAGGCATGATGGGTCATCTTGACTTTTCAGGTCTGAAAGATGCGCCTCTGGTACAGGTCCCAACACCAATGCATTTTGGACTAGATTTCTCTTGGAGCTTGTTCATTCCCTTAGCATTTATTTATTTAGTGACATCACTAGAAGCCATTGGTGATATTACCGCGACCTCTAAACTTTCCAATCAACCTGTCGATGGCCCACAGTGGATGCAACGTATTAAAGGCGGTGTATTGGTGAATGGCGCAAACTCTTTCTTGGCAGGAATTTTCAATACCTTTCCAAGTTCAGTATTTGCCCAAAACAATGGCGTGATTCAACTTACAGGTGTTGCTAGCCGTTATGTTGGCATCTGGATTGCAGCCCTCCTCATCATTTTAGGCCTGCTCCCTGCGGTCGCAGGTGTGATTCAGGCTGTGCCTCAAGCCGTACTAGGTGGTGCTGTGATGGTGATGTTTGGTGCTGTTGCCGCTTCGGGAATCAATATTCTTTCAGGTGTCGTTTTAGATCGACGTGCCTTGCTGATTATTGCAATTTCATTGGGCTTAGGTTTAGGTGTTGCACAAGTGCCACAAATTCTGGAACACTTACCTGAATTATTCCGTAATATTTTCAGTTCAGGCGTTGCAACAGGCGGTATTGCAGCACTCATTTTAAATATTGTGCTTCCTGAAACTAAAAAGTAATTGCATGTCCAAAAAACACTGTCTGAGCTGAACTTAGACAGTGTTTTTCTATTGGAGAGAGAACCATGAACCCCCAAAGCGAAGTTTTACTCAGACAATATGACTATTTGTCTGGTCGTGTTCTACTGATCAATGCACCATCCGATCAACTCCTCGCAGAATTGGGTGACTCAATCCAAGCCTCTGTGTGGACATGGAATTTTAACGACTATCAATACTTTCAAAATCAACAAGCGCAAGTGCATTTTGGTGCAGAATTGCCTGAAGGTGAATTTGATCAAGCGGTTATTTTTGTACCGAAATCCAAGGAATTACTCAATTACCTAATTCACTCCATTGCCGCACAACTCCCACAAGGCAGCAGCGTATTTTTAGTTGGTGAAAAGAAAGCTGGAATTGAACGGGCTGCAAAGCAATTACAACCTTATGGCAAGACACTCAAGCTAGATAGCGCACGCCACTGCCAACTTTGGCAACTAATTTTAGAACACAATGTTCAAGCTAAAGCTCTATGTGACTGGGCACAACGCTATAACATCAGCACACCAAAAGGTGACTTACAAATTTGTGCGCTACCAGGCGTATTTAGCCAAAAACACTTAGATGTTGGCACAGCTGTGTTATTACCTTATTTAAATCAGGTGACTGCTGGAAAAATTGCAGATTTTGGCTGTGGTGCGGGCGTGATCAGTGCTTATTTAGCCAAACTCAACCCAGAAAATCGCATTTTTGCTTTAGATGTCGATGCATTTGCTTTAGCCTCAACACAAATGACGTTTGAAAAAAATCAACTCAACCCACAACAGCTTGAAATTAAAGCCGTGACAGGCATTGAGGATGCACCGTTATTTTTGCATGCCATCGTGAGTAATCCCCCGTTCCACCAAGGCATTCAAACACATTACGATGCCAGTGAAAATCTGTGTAAAACTTCACGTCGTCACCTGAAGTCGGGTGGTGAACTTTGGATCGTGGCTAATCGCTTTTTAAATTATCCACTCTTAATTGAACAAAGTTTCGGTCAATGCACAATCAAGGCAGATCAACAAGGCTTTAAAGTACTGTTTGCCAGTACTCAAAAAAATACGAAGGACGCATGATGAGCGAAACTCAAAACAATCGACAGTTACAGCGTAAGCTCGGTGCGCGTCATTTAAACATGATCGCCATTGGTGGCTCAATTGGTACAGGTTTATTCCTTGCTTCAGGTGCGACCATTGCCAATGCAGGTCCTGGTGGCGCCTTGCTTGCGTATGCCCTAATTGGCGTCATGATTTATTTTTTGATGACCAGTCTAGGCGAACTTGCAACGCATAATCCAACTTCAGGCGCGTTCTTTACCTATGGCAGTAAATATGTCGAAGGTGGTTTTGGTTTTGCGCTAGGCTGGAACTATTGGTACAACTGGGCCATTACCGTGGCATTTGAATTGGTGGCTGTACAATTCATTATGAAATTCTGGTTTCCCGATATTCCTAGTTTCTATTGGAGTGCCTTATTTCTAGCGGTTGTATTTGGTATTAATGCCTTAACCGTCAAAGGTTTTGGTGAATCTGAGTTTTTCTTCTCACTGGTCAAAGTCCTTGCAATTATAGTGTTCATCATCATTGGTCTATTCATGATTATCAAAATCATGCTGACTCCAGATGTTGCTACTTTTGCCAATTGGAGCAAAGGAGAAGCGCCATTTGTAGGTGGATTATCTGCCTTAATTGGGGTGGCAATGATTGCAGGATTCTCATTTCAGGGTACAGAAATGGTGGGGGTTGCAGCGGGTGAATCTAAAAATCCTAAGAAAACCATTCCAATTGCAATTAAACAAATCTTCTGGCGTATTTTATTGTTTTATATCGTGTGTATTTTCATTATTGGTACCTTAATCGCCTATGATGACCCACGTTTACTTCAAGCAGCCGCCACCGATAACATTGCACTCTCTCCGTTTACTTTACTGTATGAACAGGCAGGCTTTGCTTTTGCCGCAAGTGTCATGAATGCAGTAATTTTAACTGCGATTCTTTCTGCGGGTAACTCGGGTATGTATTCATCGACCCGTATGCTATTTGATATGGCACGTAAAGGCAGTGCACCAAAAGCTTTTGCCCGCTTAGATGCTCGTGGCGTCCCAATGAATGCACTGTATGCCACAACAGCAATCGCTGCACTATGTTTTTTAACAACATTTATTGGCGAAAAACAAGTATTTAACTGGCTTCTGAATATGTCAGGCATGTGTGGCTTTATCGTTTGGCTCGGGATTGCTGTATCACATTACCGCTTCCGTAAAGGCTATTTGGCACAAGGCTACAAACTTGAAGATTTAGATTACCGCGCTAAATTTTTTCCTTTTGCGCCATGGTTTGCCTTTATTTTGTGTGCAATTATCGTGTTAGGGCAAAACTACCAAGCAGTTCTCGAAGGTGAATGGCTCGCAGTTTTATCGACTTATATTGGTATTCTTTTGTTCTTGGTCATTTGGTTAGGTTATAAATGGAAACACAAAACCAAACTGATTGCGTATCAGGATATGGATGTGAAACCACTACACCCTGATCATGACTAAAAAAGTTCTTCTTCTATTTCACTTCATTTAAGAAGCTAAGGTTCAAAAAAACAGCCAACATTTGGCTGTTTTTTATGCTGAAAATTTAAAACAAATTTTATTTTAAAGCACTTTCGTTATTGATAATACGATGAAATATCATGCCACAAATTGCTCAATGTTGATTTTGATCATCGCTAAACAACGACTTGATCGACTGATAGACATAGAGTCCATATATCCTATTTTAAAAGTTTGATCTGCGACGATGCTTTGGAGTTTTTAAATGAATTGACGATAAACTCGCTATAAAAATTCGACTTAGTTTACGATTCAACAAGCCGAAATATTAAGCATAATCAGACTCCACCTTATTTACTCTTTATTCAAAAAAATCATAGTTTTACAATATTTTTAATCGTATTAAGTGTAAATAATTTTATGCAATATCTAATCCATACATTCCATAAAAAGAGGCATAAAAAAACGACTCCGAAGAGTCGTTTTTTCAACTTAACTCAAATTATTGAGCTTGTTGTTCAACAGTCACTGTACGGCTGCCAGTGATCGTCGCGAATACACGACGGTTCATAGCACGACCTTCTTTAGTGTTGTTGTCAGCAATCGGTTGATCCCAAGCGAAACCTTGAGTAGACAAACGAGCTGGATCTACATTGTATTCATTTACAAGTGAAGATTTAACAGAGTTCGCACGAGCTAAAGATAAACGTTCGTTCAATGCACGTGGGCCAGTATTGTCAGTGTGACCTTCGATGCGAGCAGTAGCGTTTGGATATTCAACTAACTTCTCAGCAACTTTAGCGATTTCTGGCTTGTACTGATCTTTGATGTTTGATTTGTTCGTATCAAAGAACACACGAAGTTCCATGTTCAGGTCTTCAGTCAACTCTTGTGGAGCTGGTTGAACTGGAGCAACGGTTTCAACTGGGGCAACTTCTACTACTGGAGCAGCAGGCTTCAAGTGACCGCCAAGAACTACGTTAAGACCAGCTAAAGCTGTATAGTTCCAAAATTTTTCGTCAAAGTGGTAAGTACCACGCGCTTCTGTACGAAGAGATAAAGCATCGTTTAAGCGGAAGAACGCACCAACACCTGCATTACCAAGTGTACCTTCTTCTTCAAGACCACGACCTTCACGACCTAAATCATTATCAAATTTATACTTATAGTGACCAGCACCTAAAAGTACATATGGTTTGATTTTGCTGTCGTAGTTTTTAGTGATCAAGTCAGAAGTCGCATAGAAGTTACCTGCGATATTTTGACCTTTATACTCTGCACCAGCTTGATCGATCATATCACCTTTAACTTGGCTATATTCAGCTTCAAAACCTAACCAAGGGGTAAGTTCAACACCAAGTGCAGCACCAACAAATAGATCATCATCCATTTGCGCAGAAGTGGTCAACTCACCATCATCACCACCATTATTGTGCTGTGTATCTTGCCAAGTGTAACCAAGCATTAATGGGGTAACAGTTACGCCCGCGTTTGCAGCAGCTAAAGGAGCAGCTACGAGCATTGCTAATGCAATACGACTCATTTTCATGGATTTATCCTCCAGAGATAACAATTGTTGTTCAAGCTCAAGCTTAAATTTTCGACTACCCTGAGATAGGCTTTTTTATACCCCAGTATTATTTTTAAGCTAGTCACTTTGAATCATACAAACACTTTTTTACTTTTCCAAGTGCTTGATAATTTTAATCAAGTAAATTATTGACAAAATTACTTACAATTTCCGTTGTAATTCGGTAACTTTTTACTCAATTATTTGGTGCGAATAGCCTATCTTTCTTGCGGTTTATTCTAACACTTTCACGAAAAGTTGTTTAGTAATTATTATACAACACATAAAGTGCTATAAAACAACAAATTACTCAAATTAATCATAAAAAAACATAACAATAACAGGTATAGACTTATGTCGAATATAAGCAAAAATGGCTTCACGCTGTTTGAATTGATCGTCACGTTAGCGATTAGTGCGATTTTAATCATGGTTGCCCTGCCCTATTTTCATCAGCTGATGGCACAACAAGAACTCAAGCGAATTCAGTATTCATTACAGGCCAGCCTGAAAATAGCACGCTCCCATGCCTTCACCCATCATAGTAATGTTGTGATCTGTCCAACACATGACTTTAGCCAATGCAGTAAGCAAAACTGGAATACGGGTTTTATGATTTTTATTGATCGAAATAAAAATCGTCAGATAGACAACAATGAATACATTCTTTATACAGAAAAAACTGCACTTAAATACGGTACCTTGGATTGGCGTGGCACTTTAAACATACCCAGTGTAACTTTTAATGCACAACAAGGTTTGCCGATCGGCTCGAATGGTAGCTTCTTTTACTGTTCCACTCACCTTACAAGCAGGCGCTTCATACTCAGTAAAATGGGGCAAACCCGAGCTGAAGACATCAATATATGTTAACTCAGCAGTCTAAACGATCTTTACATTGTCACTTTATTCTCTTCTTTTTTTGCCTATACTGCAGAGTTGATCTATTCCTACTTGGAATTCAATCTAGATATAAGCACACATAAAATTGGGAGAATAAAATGACGGATATCGTTATTGTAAATGGTGCACGCACTGCAATGGGTGGCTTTCAAGGCAGTTTAGCCAATGTGACTGCACCAGAATTAGGTGCGGCAAGTATCCAAGCGGCCATTCAACGTGCGGGGGTACAAGCAACAGAAATCGATGAAGTCATTATGGGCTGCGTCCTGCCTGCAGGCTTAAAGCAAGGCCCTGCTCGTCAGGCGATGCGTCAAGCAGGCTTACCAGATTCTACAGGTGCGGTCACCATCAACAAACTCTGTGGTTCTGGTATGAAAGCTGTCATGCAAGCAGCCGATGCAATCAAAGCAGGTTCTGCCTCAATCATTGTCGCTGGTGGTATGGAGTCAATGAGTAATGCACCTTATGTACTGACCAAAGCACGTGCTGGGTACCGTATGGGACATGGTGATGTGAAAGACCACATGTTCTTAGACGGCCTTGAAGATGCTGAAACAGGTCGTTTGATGGGCTCATTCGCACAAGACATGGCTAATAGCAAAGGCTATACCCGTGAACAAATGGATGATTTTGCGATTCGCTCTCTTAAACGCGCGCAAACTGCCGTAAATGAAGGCTATTTTGCCGATGAAATTGTGTCTGTAAATGTTTCAACACGTAAAGGTGACGTGGTTGTCGATAAAGACGAACAACCGTTTAATGCCAATATTGAAAAAATTCCAACTCTGCGTCCTGCTTTTGCCAAAGATGGTACGATTACCGCGGCCAATGCCAGCTCAATTTCAGATGGTGCTTCGGCTTTAGTCCTAACGTCTGCAGTAAATGCAGCAAATAAAGGTTTACAGCCATTGGCGAAAATTGTGGCTTATGCCACCAATTCACAACATCCATCAGAATTCACTATCGCCCCTGTTGCTGCAATTCAAAAAGTATTAGATAAAGCGGGTTGGCAAGTTGCAGATGTAGATTTATGGGAAATCAATGAAGCTTTTGCCATGGTCACCATGTGCCCAATAGATGAATTCAAGCTTGATCCTGAAAAAGTGAATATCAATGGTGGTGCCTGTGCGCTTGGACATCCTGTGGGTTCTACAGGTTCACGTATTATCCTGACTTTAATTCATGCGCTTAAACGTACAGGTGGCAAACGTGGCGTGGCCGCTCTCTGTATTGGCGGTGGTGAGGCAACTGCAGTCGCGATTGAATTGCTTTAATGCATTGCAACCCCTATTTCGTAAAGCAGAATTAGGGCAGATGGAATACAGTCATTCCCAACCCTTCTTTATTCAAAAAGCAAAAAGACGAATCATTGATTCGTCTTTTTGCTTATAGCTTGAAAAAGTTTAGAGCAATTCAGCGCGCAACTGTTCAGGCGATTTCATTGACAATAAACCTGGCGCAACATCGTAAGCAGTTTTTGCACCATATTGCTGCATTTGGTTTAAACGATAACAAGCACGTGCATAAGCTACCAAAATACTCGCGGTAAACTCCGGATTGCTGTCTAACTTCAATGAGAATTCAAGCACTTGTTTTTGTTCATCGCTGGTATTGCCACTGCGAATAACAAAACCACCATGCGGCATGCGTTGGTGATCTTTGGCCAAAGTCGCTTCATCAATGAAATTTACAGTTGTGTTGTAGTCTGCGAAATAATCTGGCATGGTCACAATCGCTTGCTCAACGGAAGCTGCATCGGCACCTTCTGCAAGTACGACATAACATTCACGAGTATGTTTGTCTTTAGTGCTTAATACAGGGCGCGCACCGCTACGCACTTGCTCAATCGCATCATTAGATGGAATGGTATATTGCACACCTGCTTTTACACCATCAACACGACGAATGGCATCTGAGTGTCCCTGACTTAAACCTTTCCCCCAAAATGTATAAGTTTCGCCATCGGGTAATAAAGCTTCACCAAATAAACGATTGATTGAGAACATGCCTGGATCCCAACCAATTGAGATAAGTGCAGTTTTCTTATTCGCTGTCGCAGGTGCATCTACAGATGCATAATATTCAGGAATACGCGCATGCGTATCGAAACTATCGACAATATTAAATTGGCTGGCTAATACAGGGCCTTGTTGTGGCAAGTCGTCTTTTGAACCACCACATAAAATCAGTACGTCAATTTTGTCTTGAAAATCGGACAGTGAATCCATTTGAAAAACTGCTGTTTCAGCATAACATGGTGAAACGCTTTCAGGCGCACGGCGGGTAAAAATACCTACCAATTGCAAATCTGGGTTTTTCTGAATTGCCGTTTCAACGCCACGACCTAAATTGCCATAACCAGCAATACCAATACGGATAGAATTTTGCATAAAGACAAATCACTTCATTGAAAAAATTGAATAAATAAATCAGAGGATAATCACATCCAATTATCGTCTTGGTTGATTTTTGATACTTTAAAATAAAGTCTATATAGGGCTACGATGCTTCGTCAGTGTGCTTATGCTACAGCACTTTGCCGAAAATTAAATCATTAAGAAGTGACATAAAACAAACCCTTTGATCACTTTAAGGCAAAAAAAGCCTGCGCATGGCAGGCTGTTTGTAAATGTGTGAACCGCTATATTTCAATGAAATCTATCTATATTTAGATAAACCCATCATCAATATATTACGCACCAGTTTGATAATTTGGTTTAGGTACAGCTGTAGACGCTTGATAAGGGCGCGTAAAATCCGCCAAACCTGCCGCAGCTTCTTGCACGTCTTTACCTTCTTTAATCACGAAAGTATCGAAACCTGCACGCTTCATATAGTTCAAGACATCTTTAAATACATCACCAACTGCGCGAAGTTCGCCCTGAAAGCCTTGACGGCGTAACAATGCCGCAAAAGAATAACCTCGACCATCGTTAAAACCTGCGAATTCAATAAAAATCGCATCGAGTTCTGCCAATGGAAATTCATGGTTTTCAGGCGAAGCATCTACCGTTAAATACAAAGCTTTTTTACCAGAAATTTGTGCCAACAGATCAAGCTGTTCAACGCTAAGCACCACATCACCTTGCGGTAATGCTGCATCTTCAGCAATCACTTGATAAGTATTGTCTGCAATCGTGCCATCTTTCGCGAGCACAGGGAGTGCAGTATTAAGCATAAGCGCGCTCCTTAAATGGTTGAATGCCGACACGACGATAAGTGTCGATGAAGTCTTCACCTTCACTACGCAAATCTAAGTAGGTATTTAAAATTTCTTCCACGACATCTGGAATCACTTCGGCAGCAAAAGATGGCCCTAAAATATCACCAATTGAAGCATCATGGTCTGCATGCCCACCTAAAGTGATTTGGTAAAATTCGGCGCCTTTTTTATCAACACCTAAAATCCCGATATTACCAACGTGGTGATGACCACAAGCATTCATACAACCTGAAATATTCAAATCCAGTTTGCCAAGATTATAAATGGTATCCAAATCATCAAAACGGCGTGAAATAGCTTCTGAAATTGGAATAGATTTAGCGTTGGCAAGTGAACAGAAATCACCCCCCGGACAGCAAATAATATCGGTAATAAAGCCAATATGTGCACGCGCCAAGTTGTTAGCATCTAGGACTTGCCACAATGCAAATAAGTCTTTTTGTGGCACATCTACCAAGGCAATATTTTGTTCATGCGTGGTACGCAATTCACCAAAGGTATATTGATCTGCTAAATCTGCAATTAGATTCATTTCTTCGGTCGTCATGTCACCTGGTGCAACACCTGCACGCTTCAATGAAATAGTGACAATACGGTAGCCTTGAACTTTGTGCGCATTGGTGTTGATGTTGAACCATTGTTTGAATTTTGGATACTGTGCAAACAGCTCACTAAAATCTTCATCGGCATAATTTTGATAAGCAAATGGCGTGAAGTTTTCATCCATTTTTTTCAAAGTTTCAGCATCAATTTTTAAGGTTTTCACGGTATGTGCAAATTCAGCTTCAACTTTTTCTGCAAATACTGCTGGAGTTAGGGCTTTTACCAAAATTTTAATACGTGCTTTATATTTATTGTCGCGACGACCATGCAAGTTATAGACACGTAAAATGGCTTCTAAGTAAGCAATCAAATCCTCACGTGGCAAGAACTCACGAATAAAGCTACCAATAATTGGAGTACGACCTAAGCCACCACCCACTTTAATTTTATAGCCAATTTCGCCTGCTTCATTTTTAACAATATATACGCCAATGTCGTGAAACGCAGTCGCTGCACGATCCACTTCTTCAAGTGCTGAAACAGCAATTTTGAACTTACGTGGCAAGAATGCAAATTCAGGATGGAAGGTAGACCACTGACGAATTAATTCACAAGTCGGACGAGGGTCGGCAATTTCACCTGCCACAACGCCTGCATATTGGTCTGTGGTGGTGTTACGAATACAGTTGCCTGAGGTTTGAATAGCATGCATTTGTACTGTTGCAAGCTCAGCTAGCATATCTGGCACATTTTCAAGTGCAGGCCAGTTAAACTGAATATTTTGACGTGTTGATACGTGTGCATAACCACGGTCATAGTCTTTGGCCAGCTGCGCCACTTTACGCAACTGCTTAGAGTTCATCAGACCGTAAGGCACAGCAATACGCAACATTGGCGCATAGCGTTGTACATACAAACCATTTTGCAGACGTAATGGACGATATTCGTCTTCAGTCAATTTGCCTGCTAAATAACGTTCCGTTTGGTCACGGAACTGTGCAACACGTTCATTAATCAGTTGCTGATCGAAATCAGTATATAAATACATGGCGTACAGCTAGTCATTTCTATTATCACGGCTGACAGCATAGCGAGATTCAATCTATCAACAAAATGTGTTTTTTACATATTTCTTAGCGATTTTATTGATAAGACATTACAATGGCACAGCCTGCAAGCCTTTGCCGAAATTTCCAGACCTTTTACATAGCTATCACAAAATAATGCATGCTTTAGCACTTTTTATGCTAAAGCATCTATCTTCGTTTTTATTTCGTGTTTAAGTTGAGTTTCCTACATATTTTTAGCTATTGAGCATGATCACCATTGTCCTACACCTAAAGCCTGCCCAATATAGTCATAGCGCATTTTTGAACGTGAAAATTTAATAGGACAAGCCAACTGAGTTTCGGTTTGTGTGGCATTGCCTTGAATTGGGACATTTACAGTCCAACCGCGCTGCTTTGCCAAGGGTGAATGTAAAGCTTCATCTAAAGTTAAAACGGGTTCTACACAAACATCGTGTTGTGCAAAGATATGCTGCCACGTGGCAAAATTTTGCGCTTTAATCTTGGCCTGAATGGCTTGTTTCACTTGTATATGGTCTTGCGGGTCTAAAGATGTGCCTTTTTCGAGCAAAATGGGCAAATCTAAAATTTGTGCCAAGCCTTGCATAAATTGTGGCTCTAAGCTGCCCACCGAAAGATAACGACCATCGGCCGTTTCATAATAGTCATAATAACTGCCTCCATTTAAGTAAGATTGCTCAGCATATTGAGGCAGCTGTGCCGCCAAAACAGCAGAAGCTGCCATATTATTTAATGTGGCAGCACAATCGGTCATCGAAATATCAATATATTGCCCTAAGCCACTGCGCTGACGCTCAATCACCGCACTCAAAATTCCAACCAAAGCATGCAATGAACCACCTGCTACATCGGCCACCTGAATACCTAGCGGTGGCGGCCCGCCTGCTTGACGTCCGCTGTGCCCTGCAATTCCAGACAAAGCTAAATAGTTGATGTCATGTCCTGCTCGTTGTTGATAATCACCTGTTTGTCCATAACCTGTGATGGAACAATAGATCAGTCGCGGATTAATTTTTGCCAAGCTGGCATAGTCCAGTCCTAAACGCTGCATCACCCCTGGTCTAAACTGTTCGAGTATAATATCGAAATCAGTAATTTTCTCGTGAATAAGGTGAATACTTTCCGGAGATTTTAAATCGAGAGTAATGGACTGTTTATTACGATTCAAATAACTATGCGAAGTCGCCTGTCCATTGGCATAGGGCGGAAATAAACGAATCAAGTCAGGTCGGCTTGCCGATTCAATGTGAATGACCTCTGCGCCCATATCCGCCAAATACAAACTGGCAAAAGGACCTGGTAATAAGGTGGAAAAATCCAAAACTTTTAAACCGCTTAGTGCATGTGTCATTGTTGTGATTACTCAATTTTTACTGATTTTCCGTTCATCTTATAAACAGCAAAACTGTAACACAATGTCATGTTCAGCCATTTACCTTGATCATTTCGGCAATTTATTATGTAAAATAAGTAAAATTGGTATTGTAAATTGCCAATTTCAATTTTTTAGCGTCATTTAGGTCAAGCTTACGTGAATACAAAAGAGACTGAAGGATTTAACATGAGCCGCGATACCATTAGTATCCATTTTGTCAATGCTGCGCTCACAGGTGTCAAACGACTCGGCATGGACGTCGAAACCTTATTATCTCATGTCGGTATTGAAGCAGAACTTCTGCGCCAACCGAAAGCACGTATTTCACCTGAACAATATACCCGCTTTATTAAAATGCTGTGGATGGTGACCCAAGACGAACACGTCGGTTTTGATTCTCAGCCACGTCGTTTGGGTACATTCGCAATCATGTGCCAATTGGTGATTCACGCCAAAACATTGGGCGATGCCTTAGAACTTTCTTCGCAATTTTATAAGCTTTTTGGTGATGATTGGTCAGTTACATTAGAACGCGATAAACACGAAGCGCGTTTGGTGCCCTCTATTCCACAAGTCATGGATCCTGATCACTTTATTACTGAAAGTATGTTGATGATTTGGCACGGCTTGGCCTCTTGGCTGATTGAACGTCGCCTGCCTTTAGAGCGTGTGCATTTTGGCTATCCTCGTCCTGCACACGCAGATGAATACGATGCGTTGTTCTTTGCGCCTGTTATGCAATTTGACATGCCACGCACTGAAATTACCTTTGCTGCCGACTATCTAGATTTACCAATTCGTCAAACTCAAGAAACCTTAGACGAATTCTTAAAAACTGCACCTGCACAATTATTGGTGAAATTCAAAAACACCAATTCTTTAACTTCGCGTATTCGTGATGTGTTAAAGAGTCAGATTGGCGAAGAAATGCCAACCTTGAACGATGTTGCATCAATGTTGTACCTGTCGCCACAAACCTTGCGTCGTCGTTTGGCTGCAGAAGGTAAAAGCTATCAAGGGGTAAAAGATGCGCTACGTCGTGATGCCGCGATTCATCTATTGCTGAATCCTGAACTCACTCTAGAAGATGTAGCACAACAAGTTGGCTTTAGTGAAACCAGTACTTTCCACCGTGCTTTCAAAAAGTGGACTGGCGTCACCCCTGGTTTATACCGTCAGTTGCATGGTTATCATTAATTCACAGCTAAAAAATTCACATTCACCCGTAATTTCAGTTAATCGCCCTTGCACACTGCAAGGGCTTTTTTTATCGCTCTATTTTAGTTTCAATCTTTCTAACAAATTTCTGTGTCATCCCAATTAGCAAAAAACCTCACTGACCTTTACCGTTCTTGTCATTGCACTTCAAAATTTTCAGATTACACTCAAAAGCAATCATAAAGAAAACTATCGACAAAGGATTGATTATGAGCGAGGCCTATATCATTGATGCTATTCGCACTCCGCGCGGCAAAGGAAAAAAAGATGGCGCATTACACGAAGTTAAACCCATTCGCCTACTCACGACTTTATTAAATGAATTGCAACAACGACACAGCCTAGACACCTCACAAGTAGACGACATTGTTTTGGGTTGTGTCACACCAATTGGCGATCAGGGTGCGGATATTGCCAAAACTGCTGCGATTGCCGCAGGTTGGGACAATGATGTTGCAGGCGTACAAATCAACCGCTTTTGTGCCTCGGGCTTAGAAGCCGTGAACCTCGCAGCGCAAAAAGTCCGTTCAGGTTGGGAAGATTTAATCGTTGCTGGGGGTGTGGAATCTATGTCGCGCGTGGCAATGGGTTCTGATGGTGGTGCTTGGGCATTCGACCCTGAAACCAACATGGCCTGTGACTTTATTCCCCAAGGCATTGGCGCTGACTTAATTGCCACTTTAGATGGTTATAGTCGCACCGAGGTCGATCAATTTGCAACCGCATCGCAACAAAAAGCAGCCGCAGCACAAGCGCGGGGATATTTCGAACGCTCGATTGTACCCGTTAAAGATCAGGCAGGTGTGGTGATTTTGGCACAAGATGAATTTATCAAAGCACAGACCACAGCTGAAAGTTTGGCACAGCTCAAGCCAAGTTTCGCGATGATGGGACAAATGGGGTTCGATGCCATCGCCTTGCAAAAATATCCTGAAGCAGAACAAGTCAATCATGTGCATCATGCAGGCAATTCATCGGGTATTGTTGATGGCGCGGCATTGGTGTTGATTGCATCGGAACAGGCGGTACAACAACACAATTTAAAACCACGCGCCAAAGTGCTTGCCACTGCACTGGTCGGCACAGATCCTGCGATTATGCTCACAGGACCAGCACCTGCAGCACGCAAAGCCTTAGCCAAAGCAGGACTGAACATTGAAGATATTGATCTGTTCGAAGTTAATGAAGCCTTTGCAGCCGTGGTTCTGCGTTTTATTACCGAGCTTCAGGTCGACCCCGCCAAAGTCAATGTGAATGGTGGTGCCATTGCCTTGGGTCATCCACTTGGCGCGACAGGTGCTATGATTTTAGGCACTTTACTGGACGAACTAGAACGACAAGATAAAAAACGCGGCATGGCTACATTATGTGTAGGCGGTGGGATGGGAATTGCCACCATTATTGAGCGAGTATAAGGAGTATAAAAATGAGCGCCATTCACTATCAAAAAAATGCCGATAACATTGTAATTCTAACCTTTGACTCGCCGAATCAATCGGCCAACACCATGAACGCTGACTTTAGAGATGCATTAGCGCAAGTGGTGCAAAAGTTACAAGCAGACGAACAAGTGGCGGGGGTTATTTTTGCCTCTGCAAAAAAAACTTTTTTTGCAGGCGGTGACTTAGATGAGTTGATTCAAGTGCAGCCTGAACATGCCAGCTCATTTTTTCAGATGATTGAACACCTAAAAGCACAGCTGCGTTATATTGAAACTCGTGGTATTCCTGTAGTAGCTGCCTTGAATGGCACAGCACTCGGCGGCGGATGGGAACTTGCCCTGTGCTGTCATCATCGTATTGCAATTCGTGATCCAAAAACCAAGTTTGGTTTACCCGAAGTGACTTTAGGTTTATTGCCTGGTGGCGGTGGTATTGTGCGGATGGTACGTTTATTGGGATTACAAACTGCCCTGCCACTGTTGATGGAAGGCAAACAGCTGAGTGTGGAAAAAGCACAAAGTTTAGGTTTAATCCATGATCTTGCTGAAAATGAAACAGAATTACTCAGCAAAGCCCAAGACTGGATTCTCGCACATCCACAATCACAACAAGTATTTGATGTCAAAGGTTATAAAATCCCAGGGGGAACGCCATCCACGCCTACTGTCGCGCAAATGCTTTCCATTGCTCCTGCCATGTTACGCGACAAAACCAAAGGCTGTTACCCTGCGCCAGAAGCAATTTTGAGTGCAGCAGTAGAAGGTGCACAAGTTGATGTCGATACAGCCTTGCGCATTGAATCCCGCTATTTTACCCAGCTCGCAACAGGTCAAATTTCAAAAAATATGATTGGCACCTTTTGGCATGGGCTGAATGCGATTAAATCGGGGAGTTGCCGTCCGCAAGGCATTGCACCGCATCAAACGCAAAAAGTCGGTATTTTAGGTGCAGGCATGATGGGTGCAGGCATTGCTTATGTCACGGCAAGCAAAGGTATTGCGGTTGTTCTGAAAGATGTATCCATCGAACAAGCTGAAAAAGGCAAAGCTTACAGTCAAAAACTACTCGATAAACAAGTATCGCAAGGTCGTATAAGTGCAGAGCGAGCGGCACAAGTCTTAGCCAAGATTCATCCAACGGCACAGGCTACCGATTTACAAGGCTGTGATTTGATTATTGAGGCGGTATTTGAAAATCCTCAACTCAAGGCGCAAGTCACACAAGAAGCCGAAGTTTTTCTAGCAGAACAAGGTGTGATGGCATCCAACACCTCAACCCTACCCATTAGTGAACTTGCCCAAGCGGCGCAAGACCAGCAGCGTTTTATTGGACTGCATTTCTTTAGCCCTGTCGATAAAATGCCATTGGTCGAAATCATTAAAGGAAAAAATACCTCTACCGATACTTTGGCAAAGGCCTATGATTTTGTGCAGCAGATTGGTAAAACACCGATTGTGGTCAATGACAGCCGCGGCTTTTTTACCAGTCGGGTGTTTGGCACTTTTGTGCAGGAAGGCTTGCGCTTACTGGCGGAAGGCGTACATCCTGCCAAAATTGAAATGGCTGCTTTAAAAGCAGGCATGCCTGTTGGCCCACTTGCCATTCAGGATGAAGTATCTTTAACCTTATCTGAACACGTGGCACAGGAAGCACGTAAGGCGTTGCAAGCCGAAGGGAAAGACCGACCACTGTCGAGTGCAGATGAAGTCATTCAAACCATGATTCATCAATTCTCGCGTAAAGGTAAAGCAGCTGGTGCAGGCTTTTATGACTATCCTGAACAGGGTAAAAAACAGCTTTGGTCGGGGTTAAACCACTGGTATCAAAATACCAAAATCGCTGAACAAGAGATGATTGACCGTTTCTTATTTGTGCAAGCACTGGACAGCTTACGTTGCTTAGAAGAAGGTGTTTTAGAATCTGTCATTGATGCCAATGTGGGTTCCATTTTTGGCATTGGTTTTCCTGCATGGACAGGTGGTGCTTTGCAATTTCTAAATCAATATGGTTTAAAACAGGCTTTAGCACGGGCACAGCAACTTGCAGCAGAATATGGCGAGCGTTTTAACCCACCTAAAATCTTGCAAGACCGTGTTGCCACAGGTGCAGCAAGTATTTAAATCTAACTTATAGTTCAAAGAGGGATACGTCATCCTTCTTTTTATTTGCTTAAAATTAAAAGAATGATCCCTACATGAATAGAATTTAATCCGTTTTTTTATGAATTTTATGTTATAAAGTTACATAATTTTAAGATTTAGATTCAAATTGGGTAGATACACATGACTGAACACCTTACTCCTGAAAAATCACCTTGGGGTTGGAAAGCACTCTTTATTTTCTGTATTTTGGGTGGAATTTTCATGTTTATTTTCTGGTTAGCGGTCACGAATGAACCTGATTACATGCCTAGCCAGCAACAAAAGCAGAATACTCAGCAACACGCCTTTAAAAATGCACCTGCCATGTCACAAGAAGCTTTGGCAAAAGCACAAGCAGATCGTGAAGCACGTGAAGCTATATCTGCTGAAACTGCAGATGCACACAGTATGACTGAAACAGAACATGCCAATATGCCTGAAAACCATGAGTCAGCGCCCGCACATGGACATTAATATGCGCTAGCCGCTCAGTTCATACAGTTCATAAAAAAAACCGCCATGATCGCATTCCATCAGGGCGATTTTTTATTTTGTACGATTAAAAAATCAGGACTATCGACAATTCATTTAAAACACCAATCGCATATCTACATGTGGAATACCACAATCTAAATACGACTCACCCTCCACCTGAAAACCCAAGCTTTGATAAAACGGAATCGCATGTTTCTGCGCAGACAACTTAACCCAAGGACGTTGCTGCTGCTTTGCCATCTGAATAATATGCTGCATTAGAACACGTCCCACACCTTTACCACGCTGTGACTTCAGTACCGCGACCCGCCCAATATTGTGATTTTCCAATAAGCGTGCTGTTGCAATCGCCTCCTCTGCTACATAAACCACAAAATGCAAAGCAACAGCATCCTGTGCATCCCATTCATCTTCAGGGGCAATCTGCTGTTCTTGAATAAAGACTTGCTCACGAATAGATTTGGCCTCTATCGCAAACTGTGCCCAAGTGCCGGATTGAATTACATAATTTTGCATCTTTTATCTGATTCCATTTTGCTTAGCACTTAGAACCAATGCCCTGCTGATCCCACTGATCATTCAACAACAACTCCAAAGAATGTTTTTGAATACCGTACATGGTTTTTAAATAACGAATTTGTGCCAAAACAGTCTGATCAGGTTCACTCCAATTTTGACGTTTAGTTGCCAAAATCATTTTGTTTTTACTGGTGTGTTCCAAAGAAACAAACTCAAAAACTTTAGTGTCATAACCATACGCTTTAAGTAATAAAGCGCGGATGGTATCGGTCAACATTTCTGCTTGCTGTCCTGCATGAATGCCAAACTGCAACATGGGTTTAAGCACACTCGGACTTTGCAGTTGTGGACGCAATTCTTTATGGCAGCACGGCGCACACATAATCATTTGTGCATTCAGGCGAATACCCGTGTGAATTGCAAAATCTGTAGCCACATCGCAAGCATGTAATGCAATCATGACATCCAAATGTTCAGGTTGATAGGTACGCACATCGCCCTGAAAAAACTCCAGCTGCTGAAAATCTGCCGCCTTTGCTACCGACTGACAGAACTCGACCATTTTCGGATTCAATTCCACCCCTGTAACCCAAGGTTTCAATTGCTGCTTTTGCAAATAATCATACAGTGCAAAGGTCAAATAGCCCTTACCTGAACCAAAATCCACCACACGCACGCTTTGCTCAGAAAGATGAATATGCGCCAATGCACCCGCAAAAATTTCAATAAATTTATTAATCTGTTTCCACTTGCGCGCCATGCTTGGAATGATCTGCGCCTGCGCATCGGTAATACCTAGAGGTTGTAAAAAAGGACTACTTTGCTCAACATAGCGTTGCTTTTCACGATCATGCCCTTGTTGCTCTTTGGGTTTTGCAGCAGCTGTTACCGCTTTACTCATACTGAGCATGGCTTTCTTTTTATTCTTTTTAAGCTGAATTTCTTGATCGAGCGTAAATAAATTCGCCTGTTTACAATCTGCCAATAACTGACTCAATTGTGACTGGGCTTGCGCCAAAGGATAATTTTTGGTGATATCCTGCGTTTTATGACGATACAAACAACTCAACACCTGCTCTTGATTGAGTTGAATAATACGCAGGGTAATTTTTTCTAATTGTTCCAATTCGCCTTTGTACTGGCTAAGCACTACACGATCAAGTTTTTGTGTATCAATGGCTTGCTGAAAAGCCTCCAAGAATTGTTGTTCCTGCGCAGAGGGAGAAGCCAAAGTCGACATAGTGAAAACCTGAAAAAATTACAATTCAAGTTTAAATGTTATTACCCTAAAAGCAAAATTGAATTACTATACAGTTGTATAAATAAAAAAGAACACCTATGAAATTGAATGCGCCTTTAGTACCAGATTATGACCATCAAGAGGAACGGATTAACTATCTGAGCCACGGTATTGGTGCAGCTTTGGCATTAATTGGCGGTATTTTTTTACTGATCAAAGGCGCATACCTGAGTACAGGACAATGGCTAGGTTTATGGGCCTATGCCATTAGTATGGTGTTGCTCTTTTCTGCCTCTATGCTGTATCACATGGCAACTGCTGCAGACCGCCGCTATTTTTATAAAAAGCTTGATCACACTGCCATTTATTATTTAATTGCAGGTACTTATACCCCATTTTTATCCATCGCGATTCCTACTCAAAAAGCACAATATTTGTTAATTGTCTTATGGATTATTGCCTTGATTGGCACCCTATTTAAACTGGTATTCATCAACCGTTTTCATAAAATTTCTTTAATTGCCTACTTGGCGATGGGTTGGTTAGCCGTTCTGGTCATGGACAATATGCAAGCCTATTTAAGCAGCCAAGCCCTGAACTTTTTGTTGATTGGCGGGATTGCCTACACCGTGGGTGCATTGTTTTATGCCTTAAAACGCGTAAGATATACCCACGCAATTTGGCATGTATTTGTCCTTATTGGTGCAGGCACACACTTTCTGGCAATTTATCTGTATGTGATTTAATCACGCTGAATATCGTTCATGCCTTACACATGAAACGGTCAGATTTGAATGATACGCATGGATGCAGTTTTGTGACCAACTTGTTGTTCAAAAAAGCATAACTACAAAAGGTGTTGACTATTCTTCTGCCCATGCGGTCTATGACGAATTGCACTTTCATTTAAAATTCATTTTACATAAGGTCCTGTATGGCATCTTCATCTACTGCTGCCGCTGAACAGCCGACTCAAAATTCTAAATTTCGAGTACTGACTGCAAGTTTGGTCGGTACCACCATCGAGTTTTTTGACTTTTATATCTACGCCACTGCGGCAGTCATTATTTTCCCGTATCTGTTCTTTCCGACCAGTACTGACCCAATGACGGCAACTATTCAATCTCTAGCCACTTTTGCCATTGCCTTTATTGCCCGTCCAATTGGTGCAGCTTTATTTGGACATTTGGGTGATCGGATTGGACGCAAAGCCACTTTGGTCGCGGCATTATTGACCATGGGGATTTCTACAGTCTGTATTGGTTTACTGCCAACATATGCACAAATTGGGATTGTCGCACCATTATTATTGGCATTGTGTCGTTTAGGACAAGGTTTAGGTTTAGGCGGCGAATGGTCAGGCGCGGTACTATTGGCCACAGAAAATGCCCCTGAAGGTAAACGTGCTTGGTATGGCATGTTCCCACAATTGGGCGCTCCGATTGGTTTTATTCTTGCCACAGGTTCATTCCTTATTTTAGGTGCGCTGATGTCTGAGCAAGACTTTATGACATGGGGCTGGCGGATTCCGTTTATTTCCAGTGCCTTATTGGTGATTGTCGGTTTGTGGATTCGCTTAAAACTGCATGAAACACCTGCCTTCCAAAAAGTGTTGAATAAGCAAAAAGAAGTCAATGTGCCCTTTATTCAGGTCTTTAAAAAACACGCTAAAATGCTAGTGCTCGGTACAATTGCTGCAATTTGTACCTTTGTGGTGTTTTATCTGACTACGGTATTTGCCTTGCAATGGGGGACTAAACAACTGGGTTATTCACGTGAAGAGTTTTTAAAACTTCAACTTTTAGCCACATTGTGTTTTGCCGCTTTTATTCCCCTCTCAGCCGTTTTAGCGGAAAAATTTGGACGTAAAACTACGTCTATTGCGGTATGTATCATCTCTGCAATTTTTGGCTTATTCTTTGCCGATATGCTTGCTTCAGGCAGCACGTGGATTGTCTTTATTTTCCTGTGTATTGGCTTGGCGATTATGGGACTCACTTACGGGCCCATTGGTACAGTATTGTCTGAAATTTTTCCAACGTCTGTACGTTATACAGGCTCGGCACTCACCTTTAACTTAGCGGGTATTTTTGGCGCATCGTTTGCCCCACTGATTGCTACTAAACTCGCCACCACTTATGGCTTGGCTGCAGTGGGTTATTATTTAAGTGCGGCATCGATTTTGTCTTTAATCGCATTCTTAATGATTCGAGAAACCAAGCATGACGATGTAAACAACCAAATTTAAGCGTAAATATTGCATCAAAAAACCAGCCGAGGCTGGTTTTTTCATGTAGGTAAGGTGCAGGCGCTTATAATAATTCAATAATATCAATCGTGGGTGGCACACCAAAACGAAAAGGAACACCCACCATTCCTGTGCCCACAGTCACAAATACATCGGCATGATCATGCCGATATAAACCTTTTTTATGCCCCAAAATAGATACTTTTTTCATCACATAATCGGTCAGCCACGGCAGTTCAACCTGCCCACCATGAGTATGTCCTGCCAACATCAACGGGCGTGTCGGCAATTTCGGCACCATATCGACTGTATCTGGGTTGTGCGATAACAACACCCACGGCTTGTCCTGAGGTAAATCAGGCATATAGCGCATATCGGTTTTACCTGCCCATAAATCGCCAATACCGAGCAAACGAAACTCATCAAACTCGACAATTCTGCCTTCAATATCAATCACGTTATTTTGTTCTAAAGCCGTTTCTAACAGCTCTTGAATGGGTGGGCCTGGATACTGTTCATCATGATTGCCATTTACAGAATACACAGGCGCACAAATTTCTTTTAATACTGCCAATTCTTCGACCAATTTATTTTCAGGCTCATAAGTCCAGTCGCCTGCCACAACCACAATATCGGGATTTTGCAAATTGAGTTTCTTCACAATTTGCTTCAATTGACGCTCATGTCCAGAAAATAAACCAATATGTAAATCTGCAATTAAAGCAATTTTGACGGGCTTGGATAAACGACGATCTGGATGAATTTGATATTGAGTAGTTTTAACTTGAATCAAATGCGGCTCAATAAAACGTGCATAACTCAACACGGCACTGACTAAAAATACAAAAATTGCTTCGTGGATGGAGTAATAGCCCTGAACACCCGCATAAACACTAAAAAAAACCAAAGGCGGCAACAGGTAAGATAAATAAAATGCCAGTAAATGCACAAAGGCCTTAAACGGGTGAATGGTTTCTGTATTGGCCTGACTGCGCCATGCTTGCGAAACTGCCCACAACGCCAAAATCGCCATACCAATATAGAAATACAACACGACTGAATCGTTATTCCACATATTTATTCTCTATTACTTCATACTTCTGCTATTCAATGCTGCGCTAAACCCAGATGTTCCATTTAGCCCCTGCACGTCATATATCTGTATTGTCATATTTATCTTTTCATAGCTGACAATTATACTCAAACCCTATTTTTAACTTATTTGCTCCCCGTGCTAAAAAGGAATTTAATTTGGCAAACCGCAGCTCATCCGCTTCATTTCAAAATATTCGGCACAACCTTTTATGGCTGAGTTGCGCCTTCGTTTTGACACTCTCAGGCTGTAGCACGCTGCCCAAACAAATTGAACATCCGATTCAAATGGCGTTTGAAACCCCAACCGATCAAACCAGTTTGGCTAAAATCGTACTGCCGCTACGCGAAAAATATCCGCAGCTTACGGGTTATCATGTCCTATATGATCCACTAGAAGCCCTAGCAGCACGTATCTACCTGATTAATAAGGCAGAAAAATCTTTAGATTTACAATATTATATTTGGGATAACGATAAAATTGGCGCGCTTGCGCTACATGCCATTATTCGTGCGGCAGATCGTGGCGTGAAAGTCCGCTTATTGGTAGATGATAACAATGCCAAAAAAATGGAAGGCATTTATCTCGCGCTCGATCAACATGTCAATATCGACATCAAACTATATAATCCATATCGCTTTCGACATTATCGTGCCATGGACATGATTTTGGATTTGAAGCGTATTAATCGTCGTATGCACAACAAAAGCTTTATTGCCGATAACCAAATTTCTCTGATTGGTGGGCGCAATATGAGCAATCAATACTATAACGTCAGCGACAATTATCAATTTTCTGATGTCGATGTGATGTTAGTCGGCTCAGCTTCGGATGAAATTATTCACTCTTTTGATGAATACTGGAATGATGACTATGCTTATTCAGTCAAGCAACTGGTCAATCCACGACATTACACCTTGCGCTATGAAAGCTTAAAACAGCAATTAGAACAGCACGATCAAGAAGCCACTGTACAAAATTATTTAGATTTGGTGACTCGTTCTAAAGCGATTGAAGAGTGGATGACGCATAATATTAAGTTCGATTGGGTCAGTGCTGAAGTGGTCAAAGATGCGCCGAGTAAAATTAAAGACCGCGCCTCAAAAGAAGAACATCTTAACTTTCAACTGCTGACGCATTTAGAAAAGCCAAGCAGTAGTGTCGATATTATTTCTGCTTATTTTGTCCCTGAGCAATCAGGGGCAGAAAAACTAAAAAACTTAGCGAATGATGGCCTTCAGGTACGCGTACTGACCAACTCCTTTAAAGCCAACGATGTCCCCGTAGTACATGCTTTTTATGCCAAATATCGGGAAGATTTATTGGCAAATAACGTGCAGCTATATGAGTTTTTGGCACGACCTGAAATGGAAAACCTAAATACACATACGCAAGAAATTTCCAAAAAAGCCAAAGTCAGCATGAAAGGTTTAAGCCGTTCTAGTTTACATGCCAAGCTAATGGCGCTAGATGAAAAACAGGTGTTTATTGGTTCGTTTAATTTTGATCCACGCTCGGCATATTTAAATACTGAAATTGGAGTAATTTTAAATAGTCCACCATTGGCTCGCGCAGTTCACCAGACCATGGATGTCAATTTGTCCAAATATGCTTATAAACTGGTTTTAGATGCGCAGCAAAACATTCAATGGCAGATGAAAAATCCACAAGGTGAAACTCAAATTCTAAAAAAAGAACCAGGGATGAAATGGTATCAACGTGCGGCAATGAAAATTACCTCATGGCTACCCATTGAAGGCTTTATGTAGCAACGAAATATTGAAGCTGTTAGATGGTGACCATTATTCTTAAAACAACGTGATGCGCTTAGGCTATCTTTAACATGAAGATGCGCCTAAGCATTTTTTATGATGTCAGCGTTTGTGGTTTTAATACCTGACGATGTAATTCAGCCAAGCCTTCTGTCATGCGTTCCTGAACCACAGCAGTTAAAGATTCAATATCATGCCCTTCTACCGCAATTGCAGGTAAAGCCATTAAATGCGCTGTCACTTTCGGCATTTCCAAAACATCTTTCACATGATCAACAAAGGTCATGTCATTAATAAACGGCGCAACAGTATCTAACTCACCTTGCTGATTCACATAACAAATCAGACAAATTTGCACAGGTCGTTTGGCTTCAATCGCGGCCCCTAAAATACGACCATGCACTTTTTTAATTTTGCTTCCATCTGACGTAGTCGCTTCAGGAAAAAACAATACGGGAATATCTTGTTTTAGAAATTGCGTGATTTGTTCACGAATTTTGACCGAATCGCCAGAGCCACGCTTAATAAATAGCGTTCCACCGCCTTTGGCTAACTTACCCAATAACGGCCATTTTTCAATTTCAGCTTTGGCCAGAAAAAACACCCGCGCACTAGAACCCAATACTGCCACATCTAACCACGAAATATGATTACTGACCCATAGCGCAGGATCATGCGGAATTTCACCATGAATTTGTACTTCGATATTAAAAACTTTGCACAATTGACGGCAAAAATATTGTACATAACGCGTATTATTCGGGTTGTTGGTGTCTTTATACAATTGATGACGATAGACCAAATAAAACCCTTCACCAATCGCGCCAGCCGTTGCCAGAACTTTTTTGCTATACAAAGCAAGCTTTGCCAAACCATGTATTGGAGATGTGTGAGTTTCAACAGCTGGGTTCATAGGGTCATCACTAATTGTTAAACGCAAAACAACGTATAAAGGTTTATATTTTGCTCATTCTATACTGTTCAATCTGAACTTGCATAGATCAGAAAAACCCAAAGCTGCATGCAGACATGCGACTTTTGGAAAATTAGAGCGCTTTGAGAAATCAAAAAATAATTATGAGAAATAAGTTAAGTGGATATAAAAAACTCCCTGCTTCCTGTGGGAGAAGGTGAAGAAAAAGGCCTGAATTATTGATTTAAATCGGTCTAAACGGATTCTAATCTCAATAAACAAACTCTATATTTAGGTCATCCTCAGATTTGAGTTTACACACACTGAAATGGCACTAACTCAAGGTGCAGGAAAAATCCAGTCATCTAATTCCCTGCACAAACATTTTTTCTACTAGAATAAAGCTTTAACATGGAGATTGCGCTGAGTGGAAAATTTTGTGCCACATCAAGATGGCGAGCGTGTTGTACTGGTCAGTGTCACTGTCCAAATTTTAGAAGACCTTGATGCCGAAGAGTTTCAGCTCTTGGCTGAATCTGCGGGTGCAGAAGTTTTACAACACGTCCACACTCAACGCAGCAAACCAGATGCCAAACTCTTCATTGGCTCAGGCAAAGCCGAAGAAATTGCTGCATTGGTCAAAGAACACGAAGCCAGTTTGGTCATTTTTGATCATGCGCTCAGTCCTGCGCAGGCACGTAATTTAGAAAAAGTGATGCAATGCCGCGTGGTGGATCGCACCGAACTTATTTTAGATATTTTTGCTCAACGCGCCCGCACTTACGAAGGTAAATTGCAAGTCGAATTGGCACAATTACAGCACTTATCTTCACGTTTGGTGCGTAGTCGTAGCAACTTAGACAGTCAAAAAGGTGGTATTGGCTTACGTGGCCCTGGGGAAACCTTGCTGGAAACCGACCGCCGCTTATTGCGTATTCGCATGGGACAACTCAAAACCAAACTTGATAAAGTTCGTCAAACGCGTGCGCAAGGTCGTGTGGCACGACAAAAAGCCGCCATTCCTACCGTTTCATTAGTCGGTTATACTAACGCAGGTAAATCGACCTTATTTAATATTCTGGCGCAAAGTCATGTGTATGCTGCAGACCAACTGTTCGCTACGCTTGACCCCACTTTGCGGCGTTTGGAATGGGATGGTATTGGACGTCTAGTATTGGCAGATACAGTCGGCTTTGTAAGAAACCTGTCTCACTCTTTGGTTGAATCATTTAAAGCAACCTTGGAAGAAACTTTAGAAGCCAGTTTATTGCTGCATGTGATTGATTCAAGCAGCCCTGATGTGTTGGAACAAATTGAAGCTGTCGAGGGTGTGCTGAAAGAAATTGGTGCAGATGTACCCATTTTGCGGGTTTACAATAAAATTGATGTTTCAAGCGAAACAGCCAAGATTATCTATGACAAACCACATCAACCCGACCGTGTCTATGTGTCGGCACATTCAGGGCAAGGTTTAGACTTGTTAAAGCAAGCCGTACATGAATGTTTGATGGGACAAATTCAACAGTTTGATCTAAAATTACAACCTGCTTATGGCAAATTGCGCAATCAACTGTATACGCTCAATGTCATTCAAGCAGAACAGTACGATGATGAGGGTCAATTACATCTACAAATCAGCATGGCACCCCATAAACTGGAACAACTGATTAAACAGGCGCATTTACCGATAGATGAAATTTTAGGTGCGCAGGCAAAACAATTTAAACGTCTGCTTAAAGCATTTGAAATTGATGATCAAATCGGTTAAAACGTGATAAGTAAAATTTTAACGAAAGATCAAAAATGAGCAGGATAAAACATATCGATTGGCCAGCATGGATCGGCACACTCCTTTTGATTATAGTGTTTCGTGAGTCCTCTGTGTGGATCATGACCCAATTGAATCACCCAGAATTAGGCAATTTAGTCGGTTTGCTCAGTCTGCTAGCAGTATTATTTACATGGCGCAAACTCAGTAAAATTCCCGCTCGTCTGGTCGATACCAATAACAAGATCATGAAAGAAAGTGCCTTTGCCTTTTTACCCATTAGCGCAGGCTCATTAATTATGCTCACGCACATGGGCAAACAAATTCCAATCTTCTTGATTGTATTGTGCATCAGTACGCTAATGCCGCTTTGGCTGTATGCCAAAATGGCAAAACGCTGGCTTTAGGAGATTAAAAATGCTGTCAATTCTATATGGTTTTTTAATCACCTTCGTTGCGTATTTATTGGCAAAACCTTGCAACCAAAAATTCCCGCAAATCCCCGTCATTGTCTTTGGCATGTGTTTTGTGTTGCTGCTGTTGTACTTTTTCGGAATTCCATACGAAACTTACGTTACACAAACTAATCCCTTGTTTAATCAATTGTTGGGTTATGTGACAGTTGCACTTGCTATTCCTTTAGCAGCAATGCGTTATGATGATTTACCCCTCAAAGCAATTTTAGGTATTTTGCTCTTTGCCAGCTTTAGTGCTGTGGCACTGCCGATGGGACTTGCTTATGCGCTACACATGTCGAACGCCGATATTATGGCTTTTGCTACCCGTGCAGTGACCACGCCGATTGCGATTAATATCGCAACCTTATTAGAAGCACCGATTCAATTGGCAGTATTAATTGTAATTTTATCGGGTGTCGTGGGTGCTGCTTTGTCACCGCTTATTTTAAAACATATCAATGATGAACGTGCATCGGGCTTAGCACTTGGCTTAGCTGCACATGCCATCGGTACTGCCCAAGCGTGGCAACGAGGTAGTGTTGCAGGACGTTATGCTGCCTTTGGAATGGCAGTCAATGCGGTGTTTACCGCAGTTTGGCTGCCAACATTTATACTATATTTGCAAAAAATGTGACTGATAAATCACTTTTTCACATTGTGACAATTTCACTTTCTATTTATTATGAAATATCCAGTTTGTGAAATGAAGGAACATTGAACATGGTCAAGATGAAACTCACCGTTGCTTTAATCTGCTCAGCGTTAGGCAGTTTTGCGCTGGCCCAAGATATTACAGGAACTTGGAAAAACATTGACGATAAAACGGGTTCATCTAAAGCAATTTTAGAAATTCGTCAGGAAAGCAATGGTAGCTACACCGCTAAAATCGTCAAAGTAACGCCACGTCCGGGTTACACAGCAAAAGAAACCTGTGTCAACTGCCCTGCGCCTTATACCAACCAACCTATTTTAGGGATGGATGTACTCAAAGGCTTAAAACATACAGGTGGCTTAAACTACTCTGGTGGAAAAATCATTGACCCACTAAGCGGCCATATTTACAGCACCAAAGCTAAATTAAGCAGCAACGGTAAGCGTTTGACCATGCGTGGTTATGTCGGTGTATCGGCCTTAGGACGCAGCCAAACTTGGATTAAAAGCGAATAATTAATCACTTCTGTTTTCACATAAAATGCCACACGTTCGTGGCATTTTTATTGGTTTTCCTGCATCTTAGTTGCAACTTTAAGATTAATGACCTCTCAAATCGCTTGACTCCTTCCACAACTCGCTTTATACCTTGAATTAACCTCTGTGATAACTTTCGACAATCAAAGGAACTGATATGAAGAAAAATGTATTGATGGGCGTATTTGCAAGCTTCATCTTCAGTGGCTCAGCATTTGCATCAGACCTAACGGGTATCTGGCAAAGTATTGATGATAAAACAGGCTCACCTAAAGCACTTATTGAAATTACCAAAGCTGAAAATGGCAGCTTTACAGGTAAAATTATTAAAGTCACACCAAGACCAGGCTATACCCCAAAAACCATGTGTGTGAATTGTCCTGCACCATATACCAACAAACCTTTGGTGGGTTTGGAAGTTATTCATGGCTTAAAGCATGTGGAAAATAACAACTATGCCGATGGACGTATTTTAGATCCACTTACAGGCAAAATGTATAGCCTGAAAGGCCGTTTAGCGTCTAATAATAAACGTCTAACTTTACGTGGTTACGTCGGAATTTCAGCCATTGGTCGGACACAAACGTGGATTCGCCAACAATAAGCGAGTAATTGTGTCGCATCGGTCATTTTTTCTAGATACTCGGGACTTTGTGTCAGTCAATTCACAGATTAGACTAGAGCAAAGACCGAGTAAGGGAAATAAAATGATTCAGAAATTGGCTTTAGGAATAGCCGTCATCTTCGGCAGTCTAAGCACTTTGGCGATGGCACAAGATTTAGTAGGGACTTGGCAACAAATTGATGATAAAACAGGTTCACCTAAAGCTGTCATCGAAATTCGTAAAGAAGCCAATCAAACCTATACGGGTAAAATTATTAAAGTAACTCCACGTCCAGGTTATACCCCACGTGAACTTTGTAATAAATGCCCTGCACCTTATACTGATCAACCTATTTTAGGAATGGATATTTTAAAAGGCTTAAAACAAGTCAAAGATAGCAACAATTACGAAAAAGGACGCGTGATTGATCCATTGGCAGGTCGTATTTACGATGCAAAAATCCGCCTCAACTCGACAGGTAAGCGTTTGACTTTACGTGCTTACATGGGTGTATCTACACTAGGTCGCAGCCAAACTTGGATTCGAATTCAATAAAATTCAAGATAAAAAAACAGCCACTTTAATAGGTGGCTGTTTTCATTTCAACATCTCATTTTTAAATTATAAAGATGAAATATTGTTACCATTCTTCCAGCGGATTATCCACTGCAAACAATTGCTGATCTTCCAAACGATACGCCATGAGCTGATTACCCCACACACAACCGCCATCCACATTTTGAATATTGTCGGCTACCGTTTGTCCCTGCAATGCTGCCCAATGACCAAATACGATTTGATGTGTTTGCGCAGCTAAAGATGGATATTCAAACCACGGTTTAAAACCTTCTGGCATCGGATCGTCTAAGGAATCTTTAAAGCTGAATTCCAAACCACCCTGTGCATTGGCTAAACGCATACGGGTCAAATAGTTGGTAATACAACGTAAACGCGCATGCCCCTCTAAATCATCCGACCAAACTGCAGGTTCTGCCCCATACATTTCCTTTAAGAATGCATCCACTACCTCAAAGTCCTCATGCCCAATCACCGCCTCAACTTCTTTTGCCAAAGCTGCGGTTTGTTCCGCATTCCAAATATGTGGAATACCTGCATGAGTCAAAATGGTGTTTTCATTGGGAAAAAGACACAAAGGTTGTTTACGTAACCAGTCAATCAAATCATCACTGTCAATTGCATCAATCACATCACGAGTATTGTCTTGCGCTTTGATTTTCTTTAAGCCACGTGCGCCTGCCAACAAGGTTAAATCGTGATTGCCTAACACTGTTGCTGCAACGCCACGATCCACAAGTTTTTTAATAAAGCGCACTGCACCAATTGAGTTTTCACCACGCGCAACCAAGTCGCCAGCAAACCAGATAAAATCTTGATCGGGATCGAACTGTATTTCTTTTAATAAAAGCTTTAAGGCTTCAAAGCAGCCCTGCACATCACCAATGACATAGTTGTATCGAATTGCTGTCATTAATTCACCATCTGATCTGCCAATGCGACAAATGCGGCCAAACTTAAAGTTTCAGGACGTGCCATTGGGTCTACCCCTGCTCGCTCAAATGCATCTTCAGCTAACATACCTTTTAAACTATTGCGTAATGTTTTACGACGTTGGGTAAATACATGCGACACCAAACGTGCCAATGCTTTTTCATCTTTGGCAATAATCGGTTTGGTCACATAAGGTTCTAAACGGAATACCGCAGAAGTGACTTTAGGCGGTGGATTAAATGCTCCTGGTGGCACTTCAAATAAGAAAGTTGGCTTACAGTAATACTGCATCATGACCGATAAACGCCCATATTCTTTGGTATTCGGTTCAGCCGTGATGCGATCTACCACTTCTTTTTGTAGCATAAAGTGCATGTCTTTGACTTTGTCGCCAAACTCCAAGAGATGAAACAAAAGCGGTGTCGAAATGTTATACGGCAAGTTTCCAACTACACGTAGCGGACGCCCTTCCTGAAATAACTCGGTAAAGTCATATTTCAGCGCATCACTTTCTACAATGGTTAAACGCTCAGGATGTGGCACACGTCCTGGTAAACCTGCAGCCAAATCACGGTCTAATTCCACCACCGTCAAAGCATCACACTCACCAATTAAAGGCGATGTCAATGCCGCTAAACCAGGTCCAATCTCGACAATATTATCACCTGGACGCGGGTTCACTGAGCGAACAATTTTGGCAATCACACCTTGATCATGTAAAAAGTTTTGACCAAAGCGTTTACGAGCCTGATGCCCTTCTTCTTTTGGGTTTAGGGCATTAATTTGATACATAAATATTTCCAAGCTGAAATTATGGACGTGCTAAATCCAGCGCTAAATCGACAGCAACATGCAAGCTAGAACTTTTCGCAAGTCCCGTACCTGCGAGGGAGAGCGCTGTGCCGTGATCGACTGAAGTACGAATAAACGGTAAGCCTAAAGTAATGTTAATTGCTTCACCAAAGCCCTGTGATTTTAACACAGGTAAACCTTGATCGTGATACATCGCTAAAACTGCATCGGCATCTTTTAAATTTTCTGGGGTAAATAAAGTATCTGCAGGCAAACTTAAACTCAGATTTTCACCACGATTACGGTAATTTTGCAGCACAGGATTAATTACCTCAATTTCTTCCATGCCTAAATAACCATCTTCGCCCGCATGTGGGTTCAAACCACAGACCAACACTTTAGGATGTTCAATTTTAAACTTGCTTTTGAGATCATGCAGCAAAATATCAATCACTTGTTCTAAACGTGTTTTGGTAATGGCATCTGCTACGGCACGTAAAGGTAAATGCGTGGTCGCTAAGGCAACACGTAAGGATTTAGTGGCTAACATCATCACCACACGCGCAACACCTGCAAACTCCTGATAATATTCAGTATGCCCGCTAAAAGAAATACCTGCTTCATTAATAATAGATTTTTGCACGGGTGCAGTCGCCACGCCCACACTCTTACCTGTCATTGCATAAGAAGCCGAACGACGTAATTGCTCCAACACATAAGCTGCATTTTGTGTATTTAAATGCCCTAATTCAACATCTACAGCCAAAGGTACATGCTCAACATATAACTGTCCAAGCGCTGCAGGCTGTTGCTGACCTGAATATTTAATCAATTCAACTTTTTGTTTTAGAATTTCAGCACGTTGTTCTAATAATTGATGATCAGCCAATACCACAATTGGACGTTCATCTTCTCGATCTGCCAGACTTAGGCAAATATCAGGTCCAATACCTGCAGGTTCACCACTGGTGACATATAAAGGTCGCATAAAAGCTCAATCAAGATTTATCAAAGGATGATGAAAGTATATCGTCAACTTTGATGATTGTTTTATTTTCAGTCTAAGATAAATCGAGTACGCACCCCCTTGCACATGTGCCCATTCAAAAATAGCGGTCACAGCAACAGCGAATAGCAACCCCATCATCGCATTTGTGTGATTTTAAGAAATATCCGCGATTGTGTATCTGCTCAGCACAGCAATATGACTCCGCTTATGCCATACCAAAAATGAGAAGAATGTAAAATGGATAAAATTGAATACAGAAATTACATGCTAAACACATCCACACCATATACAGCACCTAATAGTACTAAACCCAACGTCTAGACACTGAGCAATGTAATAAAACATCCTGCAATAAATCTGATGCATTTAGATACACATAAATCAAATCACTTAAGTATTTCTGATTGCGAATCTGCTGACATCCTTTGCTCATTTTTTTATATTGAATGCTAGAAACCTCAGTTTAAAGCCTGAACAAGGTGATTTAAAATGGCAAAATCTTGGCTTCTTAATCTTGAACGTGTGAAATTTATTCAACTTTTCTTTTATAACCAAGATTGGTAAAATATAGCGCTTAAAATGTGACTTTTCCATTGTAGTTCTACCCATTCTCAGGTAGAATTCGGACTCCTTTTTGTTTGGACAGCTTCTATAGTCCAAACCAACTATAATAGGTAGTGGTTTAATGAAAACTCTCAGCGCTAAGCCAGCTGAAGTTCAACACGACTGGTACGTTGTTGATGCTTCTGGCAAAACTCTAGGTCGCCTTGCGACAGAAATCGCACGCCGTTTACGCGGTAAGCACAAGACTTCTTATACTCCTCACGTTGACACTGGCGACTACATCGTTGTCATCAATGCTGAGCAAGTTCAAGTGACTGGTAACAAATCTCTTGACAAGAAATACTATCGCCACACTGGTTTCCCTGGTGGTATCCGTGAAACTAATTTCGAGAAATTAGTTGCTCACAAACCAGAAGAAATCTTCCAACGCGCTGTAAAAGGCATGTTGCCAAAAGGTCCTCTTGGTTATGCTATGATCAAGAAAATGAAAGTGTACGCTGGTGCTGAGCATCCTCACACAGCTCAACAGCCACAAGTTTTGGACATCTAAGGGATACAGCACATGGCTACTAATTATGGTACAGGTCGCCGTAAGACCGCAACTGCACGTGTTTTCTTATCAGCTGGTACAGGTAAACTCGTAATTAACAACCGTACGCTTGAGCAATATTTCGGTCGTGAAACTGCTCGTATGATCGTACGTCAACCATTAGAGCTTCTTGAAGCTACTGAAAAATATGACCTTTACATCACTGTTGCTGGTGGTGGTATTGGTGGTCAAGCTGGTGCAATCCGTCACGGTATTACTCGTGCATTGATCGCATCTGACGACACTTTAAAACCTGCTCTTCGTCAAGCTGGTTTCGTTACTCGTGACGCTCGTGAAGTTGAACGTAAGAAACTTGGTTTACGTAAAGCTCGTAAACGTCCACAATTCTCTAAACGTTAATTCGTTTACCGAATCGGACTCAAAAAGCCTTGGATTTTCCAAGGCTTTTTTTATGCAGTTCAACCAACTGAGTATTCTAAACCACATAGACAATTCAAATTCACACATACCAAAATCAAAATTTAATACAGCACAATACTTAAAAAGTCGATCAATAAATATCTCATACACTTTTATCAGCTTTGCTGGGTGATTTTAATGGCTAAGTTTAGTATCCTATTCTATTCATTTGGTTTTATTTCGGATTATGTCAGTCGAGAACGCACCCTTACAAGGCATTACCCTCTATAGTCATGCGGACGACTTTCGCTCACATTGGATTCGTTACGTTCTTGCCGAAAAACAAATCAAATATCAACTGATTTTGGTCGATTATGAAGATGAAGACCTCACAAGTTTAAATCCGTATAATCAACTTCCAATGCTGCTAGAAAACGATTTAAAACTCTTTAATACTGCGATTATTTCCGAATATCTAGATGATCGTTATCGACAAAACAAACTTTATGCAGATGCACCTATGCCACGTGCAGAACAACGTCAATATATTTGGCGCTTTGAGCAAGACTGGTTCAAACTTGCCGATCAGATGCTACGTCATCCTGACAGCTTAGATCACGCAGCACAGCGCACTGCACAACAAAAATTACGTGATACACTCATTTCACTGACACCATTATTTCAGCATTATCCTTATTTCATGTCGGAAAATTTCAGCATTTTAGACTGCATGCTGGCACCATTATTTATACGACTAAAAGCCATGGGCATAGAATTACCCAAACAACACTGTCGTCCGATTTTCCTGTATTGTCAGCGGGTTTTTTTACGCCCTGCCTTCACTCAAGCAATGACTTTACAAGAAAAAAATCACTATCAAGAATTTTTAATTCATACCTAAAGAGCATATTATGTCTGAATCTGAAATCAATTTAACTCCAACCCGTCCTTATTTAGCCCGCGCAATTTATGAATGGATTTGTGATAACCAACTCACACCACATTTATTGGTCGATGCCACACAGCCGAATACACTTGTTCCTGAACAATTTATTCAAGATGGTCAAATTGTTCTAAATATCGTTCCACATGCAGTACATGCCTTACACATGAGCAATGAAGCAATTACCTTCTCTGCACGCTTTGGTGGCGTGTCACGCGACTTATATGTACCCATGAATGCCGTATTGGGTATTTATGCAAGAGAGAATGGACAAGGCTTATTCTTTGATCCAAGTGAGTATGCACATATCCAAAATGATCAAGATGCTTTAGAATCAAAGACTGAAGAAAAAACCGAACAAAGTAAGAAAAAACCAAGCCTTAGATTATTAGATTAAAACAATGGAGTAGTGGATGGCTTTTGATTTAGTACAATATTTTGCAGCGCAGATTAAAGTTCAAAAGCCTTCGCTTTTGAAACAATATAATACTGTTGATCGCGACCAATATATTCAAGAAATCAATGCACTGAACTTAGGAAAACTGGTCAGTTTGTGGCGAGAAGACAACCAAAAACTGTATCAGGAAATTGATCATCAAGATGAATTATATATTCAGGAAATTGCACGTCGACTTACCACATCTCAACACAATCAGTCGACCCTCTCCAAAACTGAGCTTGAACAGAATATTAGTGAAGTTTTAGCCTTACAGCTTACTGAACTCAAGCAATTAGATCAAACAGGTAATTTTGGTAATAAAGGTCTAGGGGAATTATTACTGGGTCAAATTGAACACTTATCTGGTCAGGCTGATGATTGGGTTTGGTCAACAAACGATCTAATAGAGTTAAAAGGTTCTAAACCAATTCCTCAAGAAGAGCTATCATTAGAGGCATCAATGAAGGAGTTTAATCTAATGGTTCAACAACATACCCACGATGATCATCAAAATATTGAGCCTGTAGAAGCAATTGTACCAACTTGGTCCAAAGTGCTAGAACCTATCGTTGCGATTTCGATTTTGGCAATTTTATGGTGCTCCGTTACACAATTATTCGCTTAAATAAATCCCCTAACTAAGCCTCAATAAAACCATCCACAGATGGTTTTATTTTACCTTCTTTTTATATAATTTTTAATTTAATACAGAGATAAAAAAACACCCTCAACGCTAGTTGAGGGTGTTTGAATAATGAGCTGGCGATGACTTACTCTCACATGGGTAACCCCACACTACCATCAGCGCGAAGAGGTTTCACTTCTGAGTTCGGGAAGGGATCAGGTGGTTCACTCTT